>DASPHQ010000509.1:0-3026 GCA_035629595.1 Urbifossiella sp.
GGCCTTCTGCGTGTACCCGGCGCGGCGGTCCGGGAGCCGGCGCCGCTTGGCGATGTACCGGTGGACGATCTTCTCGGTGATCCGCTCGGCCACCTGCACCGCGGGCGCCTTGGGCTCGTCCTTCTTCTCCGGCTCGGCCGCCACCGCCGCCAAGAGCGCCGCCTCCGCCGAGTCCGCCACCGAGTTGAGCGGCTGGCTCAGCTTCGACCCGTCGCGGTACAGGGCGTTCGCCTTCGTCATCAACTGCCACGACAGCAGGTACGCCTTCTTCACGTCCTCCACGGTCGCGTCGTGCGGCATGTTGATCGTCTTCGAGATGGCCCCGCTGATGAACGGCTGGGCCGCCGCCATCATCCGGATGTGCGACTCCCACGACAGGAACCGCTTGCCGAGCTTGCCGCACTTGTTGGCGCAGTCGAAGATCGGGTAGTGGTCCGGCTTCAGGTGCGGCGCCCCCTCGATGGTCATGGTGCCGCACACGAACGTGTTCGCCTCCTCGACCTGCTTGCGGGTGAAGCCGAGGTGCGTCAGCAGGTCGAACCCGGGGGCGTTCGATACCGCCTCCGGAATCTTGAGCACGTCGTTGTAGAGGGCGTCGCCCATGGTCCAGCGGTTGAAGACGAACGGCAGCTCGAACGCCCCGGCGAGGGTCTCCTCGACCTTCAGGATGGCGTCGTCGGTGAACCCCTTGGCTTTCAGGCTCGCCGGGTTGATGTGCGGACAGCCCTGGAGCGTGGCGGCGCCGCGGCAGTGCCGAACGATGTCGTCCACCTGCCACGGGGCGTACCCGAGCTTGGCGAGGGCCGGCGGCACCGACTGGTTGATGATCTTGAAGTACCCGCCGCCGGCGAGCTTCTTGAACTTCACCAGCGCGAAGTCCGGCTCGATTCCGGTGGTGTCGCAGTCCATGATGAGGCCGATGGTGCCGGTCGGCGCGACCACCGTGACCTGCGCGTTGCGGAAGCCGTGCCGCTCGCCGAGTTCGAGCATCCGGTCGCTCTCGAACCGCGCCGCCGCGAGGAGGTCCGGCGGGCAGTAGCGGGCGTCGATGCCGACGGGCGTGACGGTCAGCCCCTCGTACTCGCTCGGGGCGGCGTTGTACGCGGCGCGGCGGTGATTGCGGATCACCCGCAGCATGGCGTCCTTGTTCGCCTCGTAGCGGAGGAACGGCCCGACCTCGGCGGCGATCTCGGCGCTGGCGGCGTAGGAGCCGGCGTGCATGATCGCGGTGAGCGCCCCGCACTGCGCCCGGCCTTCGGCCGAGTCGTAGGGGATGCCCTGCACCATGAGCAGCGCGCCGAGGTTGGCGTACCCGAGGCCGAGGGTGCGGAAGTCGAACGACTTCCGCGCCACGCTGACGCTCGGGAACTGCGCCATGTACACGCTGACTTCGAGGATCAGCGTCCAGACGCGGACGGCGTGGCGGTACGCCTCGGTGTCGAACTTGGCGGTCTTGGCGTCGTAGTACGTCAGCAGGTTGAGCGACGCGAGGTTGCACGCGGTGTCGTCGAGGAAGGCGTACTCCGAACACGGGTTCGTGGCGTTGATGCGGCCGTCGGCGGGGCAGGTGTGCCACTCGTTGAACGTGGTGTCGAACTGCACCCCGGGGTCGGCGCAGCTCCAGGCCGCGTACGCGATCTGGTCCCACAGGTCGCGGGCCTTCATCGTCTTCTTCGCCCGCGGGGCGCGGCCCTCCTTCGCCGCCTTCTCCAGCTCCGTCCGCCAGTACAGGTGCCACGGGCCGTCGTTCTCGACCGCCTTCATGAAGTCGTTGGTGATCCGCACCGAGTTGTTGCTGTTCTGGCCGGACACCGTGTAGTACGCCTTCGAGTTCCAGTCGGTGTCGTACTCCTCGATCTCCAGGTGCGTGAACCCCTGCTTCGCCAGCTGCATTACACGGGCGATGTAGTTCTCGGGGATGAGCGCGACGCGCGAGTCGAGAATCGCCTTCTTCAGCGCCGGGTTCTTGTTCGGCTCGAACCGCTCGGCCGCGGTCGGGTGCGTGTGGACGGCCGTGAGCACGGCGTTGAGGTGCTTGTTCATCAGCCGCGAGCCGGTGACCAGGTCCGCGACCTTTTGCTCCTCGGTCACCTTCCAGTTGACGAACTCCTCGATGTCCGGGTGGTCCAGGTCGAGGACGACCATCTTCGCCGCGCGTCGTGTCGTCCCGCCGCTCTTGATCGCGCCGGCGGCGCGGTCGCCGATCTTGAGGAAGCTCATCAGGCCCGACGACTTCCCGCCGCCGCTCAGCGGCTCGCCCTCGCCGCGGAGCTTGGAGAAATTCGAGCCCGTGCCCGAGCCGTACTTGAAGATGCGGGCCTCGCGGACCCACAGGTCCATGATGCCGCCCTCGTTCACCAGGTCGTCGGTGACCTCCTGGATGAAGCACGCGTGCGGCGCCGGCCGCTCGTAGGCCGAGCCGCTGCGCGTGACCTCGTTCGACAGCGGGTCGACGAAGTGGTGCCCCTGCGGCGGCCCCTCGATGCCGTAGGCCCAGTGCAGGCCCGTGTTGAACCACTGCGGGCTGTTCGGCGCCGCCATCTGCGTCGCCAGCATGTAGCAGGTCTCGTCGTAGAACGCGCGGGCGTCCGCCTCCGACGAGAAGTAATTCCCCTTCCAGCCCCAGTAGGTCCAGCACCCGGCCAGGCGGCGGAACACCTGCCGGGCGTCGGTTTCCTGGCAACTCGGCGTGTCCAGGGCGGCGGGCTTGCTCCGCTGCAGCCACTCCGGCACGCCCGGCTCGGGCACGCGCACCGTCTGCGCCGGCACACCGGCCTTGCGGAAGTACTTCTGGGCGAGGATGTCTACGGCCACCTGCGACCAGCCCGCGGGGGCCATCACGTCCTTCATCTCGAAGACGACGGTGCCGTTCGGGTTGACGATCCGCGACGTGCGGGGGGCGAACGGGATGCCCGCGAACGGGTCGTGGCCTTCGCGGGTGAAGCGGCGAGTGATCTGCATGACGCGGTATCCGCAGGTAGTACGGGCGGGCGCTTGCCCACCTCGGTTGGCCCAATCGGACAGTA
>DASPHQ010000510.1:0-3140 GCA_035629595.1 Urbifossiella sp.
GCCCGGCTGCACCGGCGTCACCTCGATGCGGTAGAAGTGGTCCGGGCCGCCCTTCTGCAGATGGTCGCTGACGGCGACCGTGATTTCCTTGTCGTCCGGGGCGGTGACCCGCAGGTAGCTGTCGGGGCCGCCGCTGTCGTCGTTGCCGCCGATGGCCGCGCCGCCGAGGACGCCGACGTTCAGCACCGGGTCGAGCGGCGAGCCGAGCTGCCGGGCGAACACGCGCACGTCGAACACCTGCCCCTTCTTCGCCGCGAACTTGAAGAAGTCCGCCTCGCCGGCCTTCGCCACGACGCCGTGGAAGGCGCCCGGCGCGGTGCCCGCCGTCGCCGCGGGCGGGGCGTTGTTCGCACCGCTCTCGACGACGCCCGGCAGGTCGATGAGGCGGAAGCCGAGGCCGGCGGGGTGGACGCCCTCCGGCGTCTGGCAGTGGATGCGGAAGTTCGGGTCGGCGACGGCCGGCAGCTTCACCTTCTGCTTGATCGGGCCGGACGGGTCGCCGAGGAAGGTGAGTTCCAACTCCTCGCCGGGCTTGCCGCCGGCGGGGACGACGCCGGTCGGCCGCGGGAACGTGCCGACGTGGAGGCGGTACTGACAGGAGCCGTTGCCGCCGAAGGCGCTCTCGCGGATTTGGACGATGTACTTGCCGTCGGCCGGGATCACGACCGAGCCGCCGCTGTCCTGCCGGGTCGAGGGCGAGTCGTCGCCGATCGCCATCTCGAACCGCTTGCTGTCGATGATCGCCACGTACGGGTCGAAGAACGTGACGCCGAGCCGCATCCCCTCCACCTCGACGGAGAGGCGCTGCCCCTTCTTGCAGTCCACCGCGAAGTAGTCCACGTCCTCGTTGTCGACGACGCCGATCACGGTGCTGTTGAGCGCGATGGGCTGGGCCTTCTCGAACTCGGTGTTCGGCTCCACTTCCGCGACGGTGGGGAGCGCGCCGACCCAGAAGGTGCGGATGTCGGAGATGCCGGAGGCGGTGCGGACGCGGAAGGCGTGGTCGCCGAGGCGGGCGTCGGCGGCGATGTCCACGGTCACCTTCAGCGTGGTGTCGTTGACGACTTCCAGCTTCTTGATGGTAATGCCGGGGTAGTACGCGAGCACTTCCTGGGCGTCGCTCAGGCGGGCGCCGCTGAACGTGAGGACGAGGTCGGTGGCGCCGCGGGTGCCGCCGCGCGGCTGGATGCCGCCGAGGCTCGGGGACGCGGCGAGGGCGGTGGCGCAGAGGATGCCGACCGCGGCGACGCCGAACAGGAAAGCGGGGACCGCGCGCCGCATCGGGGGTGCCTCGGGGTAGGGTGGCTCGGGTCTTGTAGGTCGGGTCGAGTCTTCGAGACCCGACGCGGCACACCGACCACGGTCGGAGGGGGCGAAAAACCGAACCAACGCGGGGTCTGCGGTTGCGGCGCCCGCCGCGAACGGCGGGCGCCCCGCGTCGGGTCTCGAAGACTCGACCGACCTACGAAAACCAGGCCTTACGCCAGCAGCTCGCGGCGGGTGTGGCCCTCGCGGACGATGTCGATCGGCCGGTCGCCGGGGCTCATCAGCCGCTTGTCGGCGTCGATGCCCAGGCAGGTGTACACCGTGTGCGCCAGGTCCTCGACCGTCAGCCCGTCCTCGTCCGGCTCGCTCGCCGTCGCGTCCGACTTGCCGTACACGAAGCCCGCCTTGATGCCGCCGCCGGCCAGCACCACGCTGAACACCTTCGGCCAGTGGTCGCGGCCGGCCGTGCCGTTGATCTTCGGCGTCCGCCCGAACTCGCTCGAAATCATCACCAGCGTGCTGTCGAGCATCCCCTTCGACTTCAGGTCGCTGATCAGCGCCGCGTAGGCCTGGTCGAACGCCGGCAGCTGGCTGCGGGTGCCGCCGACGATGCCGTTGTGCAGGTCCCAGCCGCCGTAGGTCAGCGTCACGAAGCGGACGCCGCTCTCCACGAGGCGGCGGGCCATCAGCAGCCGCTGGCCGGCGCTGTTACGGCCGTAGGCGTCGCGGACCTTCGGGTCCTCGGCGTTGATGTCGAACGCGGCCCGCGCCCGCTCGCTGCTGATGAGGCCGTAGGCGCGCTGGTAGAACGTGTCCATCGCGTCGAGGTTGTCCGACCGCTCCCGGGTGCGGAAGTGTTCGTTCACCGTGTCCATCATGTTGCGGCGGCTCGTGAACCGCTCCGGCGTGACGCCGCCGGGCAGCGCCAGGTCCTGGACGCGGAAGCCGGGGGCGGCGGGGTCGCTGCCGAGGCTGAACGGGGCGTAGGCGCTGCTGAGGTAGCCGCTGCCGGCATAATTCGTCGGCATGCTCGGGATGGCGACGTAGGGCGGCAGGTTGTTCCGCACGCCGAGCTCGTGGCTGACGACGCTCCCCATGCTCGGGAACGTGAGGGCCGGGCTCGGCCGGTAGCCGGTGAACATGTTGTGGGTGCCGCGCTCGTGGGCCGCCTCGCCGTGCGTCATGGCGCGGGCGATGGTGATCTGGTCGGCCACCTGGGCGGTCTTGGTCAGGCACTCGTTGAACAGGACGCCTTCGAGCTTGGTCTGGGTGGTCCCCATCTCGCCGCGGTACTCGACCGGGGCGAACGGCTTCGGGTCCCAGCTCTCCTGGTGGGCCATGCCGCCCGGCATGAAGATGTGGATGACCGCCTGCGCCTTCGCCTGCCGGGCCGGGGCGGCGGCGGCCGCGGGCTGGGCCTGCGCCTCGGCGCGGAGGAACTGGTCGAGGGTGAGGCCGAGGCCGCCGAGGTAGCCGACGTGGAGGAAGTTGCGGCGGTTCAGCGGTGACCCCTGACACAGGCGCGACAGGTGCATCGGCGGACTCCGTTCGGGTACTGGGTTTTGGGCGACCCCGTGGCGGGGCGAGCAGTCACGGGTCGGACGGCCGACCGGTCGGCGGGGAGGGCAGGCGAATTGTGGGCCGGTCAGTGGCCAACATTCGCGCACGGGTGATGATAGTCGGTCGGGGGGGGCGCGTCAATTCAGTAAGTGGGAGATTCTGCCCGGAGTTGGAGGATTATCCGGGTCGGGCGGGCGGAACCGATTTTCTTGACGCCGTGCAACGGTAGGCTACGTTTGTTCACCTGTCAAGCGGTCAGGCGGGTTGCACCTATTCGACGGATGGCACCGCCCCCCCCCCCCCCCCCCCCCCCC
>DASPHQ010000511.1:0-6140 GCA_035629595.1 Urbifossiella sp.
AACCCCGAGCCGCCCTCTCACACCAGTGGCACCCGCGCCGCGGCTTCCATCTTGCCGCGGAGGTCGGCGAAGTACGCCGTCAGCTCGCCGGCCGACTTCACCGCGCCGCGGGAGCACGAGCCGGTCGAGCAGCCGCCGCCGCTGCCGCACCCGCCGCCGCCGGAGCCGCAGTCGGGCTTGCCGCAGCTCGTCGCGGGCTCGGGCGGGTCGGGGTTCGTCGGCGTGCGGGAGAGGTCGAGCAATCTTACGGGGAGGTGGAACCGCTCGGACAGGGCCACGAGAAGCGGGTCGAGGTCGCACGCACCCCACGGCAGCGCGTGCAGCACCGCCGCGGCGCCGTCGAGCGCGACTTCGGCGTCGGGGAACGCGACCGGCAGCCCGGCAGCAAGGTCGTCCGCGGCGGCGAGCAGGTCGCGCGCCAGCGCCGCGGCGCGGTCGCCCGCGGCGTCATCCGCGGCGGTCGCGGCGCGCAGCAACTCGCCTTCGTCGTCGATTCCGGCGCTGCGGTCGGCGGCGCACAGCACCGTGCCGAGTTCCAGCCCGCGCAGCCCGCGCACGACGACGCGGCTGCCGCGCTCCACGTTCGCGGCAGCGCGGAAGCGACCGACGTAGCCGGGCCGGCCGTAGCGCACGAGGACGCCGACCGTCATTTCGCGTCCTCGAACCCGAAGAACTCGCGCATCTGCTTGTCGTATTCCGCGTGCCCGAACTCCGAGCTGAGGTCGAGCCGCATCTCGTTGATGACCTTGATGCTCTGGTCCTTGAGCCACAGCGTCCAGCAGCCGGCGCAGACGTTCTGGCGGATGCGCTCGCCGATCTCGTCCGGCACCGGCGGCGCGGGGAGCGGCTTGGCGCGCTTCCCTTCCATGCACCCCGGCCGCTGGCAGCGGAAGCCGGTGTCGGGGCCGTCGTCGGCGGCCGCGGTCGGCGCCACCGCCTTCGGGACGGGGGCGCCGAGCTGCGTCAGCAGCTTCGCCATCGCGTCGCGCGGCATCTTGTCGCCGCGCTCGTCGGCGGTAGTCCAGCCGGCCGTCAGCACCTCGGCGGCGCGCGGCTTCTGGTCGAGCTTGATGAGGCACTCGCCGAGCAGCTGGTACACCTTCGAGAACTGTGGGCTCAGTTCCAGGGTGCGCTCGAACGCCTTCGCGGCCTCGGCGTGCTGGCCGTCTTCGAGGAGGAGCTGGCCGAGGCGGAAGTGGCCGAGTTCGTTGTCCGGGTCGTCGGTGGCCATCTTGCGGAACTGTGCGATCCGCTCGGCGAGCTGACTCATTTCGGGTGTCCGTGAGTGGGTGGGGGAATTGTACGCACCCGGAAGCCCGGGGACGGCCGTCCCCGGGCTTCGCCCCGACTCACTGCGGCGGGTCGATGCGGATCGGCAGGTCGAACTGCGCCCGCTTGTTGGTCACCTTGTCGAGTGCCGACACGCGCACGCTGAACCGGCCGGGGCGGTTCATGAACACCGGCACCCGCTGGCTGAACACCGCGTCCTTCTCGTTCACCCCGGCCGTCTGCGCGTCGCGGATCGGCTGGCCGAGCGTCGGCTGCCCCTTCTCGTCGAAGAACTCCAGCGTCAGCTCGACGTTCGGCTGCTTCGTCTGGGCGTCGCGGCCGAACCCGACCACGACGAACTGCACCCACAGCGTCTCGCCCACGGCCCCGGCCGCGGGGGCCACGATGTGGCCGCTCATGTCCCGCGTCGGGTTGATCGCCACCAGCCCGAAGTCCCCCTTGAGCACCTCGAACTTCACCGTGAAGCTGTTCGTCGCCTTCCCCTTCGGGTCGGTGACGGTGAGCTTGCACGTGTACGTCCCGGCCGGCTGGTCGATGCCGACGGTGATGAACGCCCGGGCCGGCATCTTGCCACCGCGGAGCGGCACGGTGTCGCGGTACTCGCGCGGGTCCTGCTTGAACAGCAACTTGTTCGCCCCGTCGGTCACCTCCATGCCGATCGTGTACGCCGTCTTGCCGTCGGGGTCGATGGTGAGGCCGTCGATGTCGAAGGCGATGAACAGCACGTCGCCGGGGAGGAGCTTGGCGTCCTTCCGGGCGGGGCCGAGCTCGCCGGTGGTGAGGCGGACGTTGTTGAGCTGGAGGCTGCCGGCCGGCGGCTGCGCCGGGGCGAGCGTGGCCGCGGCCAGGGCGAGGCTGGTGAACATCGGGGGTCCTCGGCGGGGTGGCGGCCGGTGCGGCCGCCCTCGGAAGAACCGCGCTATTGTTGCCGGCGTTGGCGGTGCCGACCAGTGGCACCGCCGCGGACGTTAGCGACTTGGTTCGAGGGCGCGAAATTCTGCTCCCTCCGGGGCGGGGGCGTGTCTATAGTGTGGTGTCGGTCGTATGTCCCGCGTCCGTGGCGGGACGGGCAAAAGGCCTCGGGTGGTCCGCACTGGTACGCGGGCCACTCCTGGCGTGGCCTGTGTGAAAGGGGGTGACCTTGTGAGTTGTTGCTACCAGGTTCAGAAGGGCCGGCTAGCCTAACGGCTACGCAACGGGTGGTCCGTTAAGCCGGCTGCCCAGATCGTAGAGCGACCCCGCGGGTGCCCTGTGCCCGCGGGGTCGCGTCGTTTAATGTGGGGTACACGAAGCCCGGGGACGGCCGTCCCCGGGCTTTCCGCCACTCCCTACACCCCACGCGCGGCCGCGATAAACTACCCCCGTCTCCCCGGGGGTTCGCGGGCATGGTCGATCCGGTCCGACAGGATGTCGTCGCGCGGGCGCACACCGTCGTGGTGAAGGTCGGCACCAACGTCCTCGCCGACCCCAGCGGGCAGCTCGACGCCGACCGCATCCGCGCCCTCGCCGACCAACTGCACCGCGTCCGCACCGCCGGCCGGCGGGTCGTGTTGGTCACGTCCGGCGCCATCGGCGCCGGCGTCGGCAAGCTCGGCCTCGGCCGGCGCCCCACCGACCTCGCGCAACTCCAGGCCTGCGCCGCCGTCGGGCAGTCGGCCCTCATGCAACTCTACCAGGAGAGCTTCGCCCCGCACGGCGTCCACACCGCACAAATCCTCCTCACCGCCGGCGACTTCGACAGCCGCGCCCGCTATCTCAACGCCCGCAACACCGTCCGCACGCTGTTCGAGTACGGCGCGGTGCCGATCATCAACGAGAACGACACCGTGTCCGTCGCCGAGATCAAGTTCGGCGACAACGACCACCTCGCGGCGATGGTGTCGAACCTGCTGCGCGCCCCGCTGCTGGTGCTGCTGACGAACGTGGACGGCCTCTACTCCGCCGACCCGCGCACCGACCCGGCCGCGGAACTGGTGGCGACGGTGCCGCACATCGACCACGCGGTCACGGACATGGCCGGGGCGAGCAAGAGCGACCTCGGCACCGGCGGGATGCGGAGCAAGCTGAAGGCGGCGCGGGTGGCGACCGACGCCGGCGTCGCGGTGGTGATGGCGAACGGCTCGGTGGACGGCATCCTGGACCGTGTGTTCGCGGCGGAGCCGGTGGGGACACTCTTCCTGCCGCACCGCGACGACATCCCGGCGTGGAAGCGCTGGGTCGGCTACACCGCCCGCCCGGTGGGGACGCTGACGATCGACGACGGCGCCCGCCGGGCGCTGGTGGAGTTGGGGAGGAGTCTGCTGCCGGTGGGGGTGGTGGGGGTGGTCGGCGAGTTCCGCAAGGGGGACGTTGTGTCGGTGTGTGACGCGACGGGGGCAGAGGTGGCGCGGGGGCTGACGAACTACGCCGCCGCCGACGCGCTGCGGCTGCGCGGCAAGGCGGGTGAGTCGTACGCCGAGCTGATCCACCGCGACAACCTGGTGGTGACGGCGCCGGGGTGAGGCGTCAGCCGGCGTGGCGCCACGCGGCGGTGGTGTGCGGGGCGGCGGCGAGGGTGCGGACGATCTCCGCCAGCCGGTCCGCGGGGCCGATCGGGTGGGTCGGCGTCAGCGCCACCACCACGTCACGCCCGTCCACCCGAGAGCGGGACGTGTCGTAGAGCAGCCCGAGTTCCGGGGCGGCCGCCGCGGCCGCGTGGGTCAGCCTCACGATCACCGCTTCCACGGCCGCCGACTCGGTCTGCGGCTCGACCCGCACACGGATCTCGAGCCACGCAGCCGGCTCGCAGTCCCAGTCCGAGCAGTCGGTGACGGGGGCCGAGTATCGCAGGGCCGGGTTCACGGACCGTCCGTGGGTCCACTGGTCGGCCGGGATGTCCGGCTCCCAGTCCGAGCAGTCGGTGACGGGTGCGCTGAACCGCCGGGCCGGGTTCTCCGACCTCCCGTGGGACCAGCCGTCGTCAGACTTCTCACTCACGGCCGTCCTCCCTGGGCGAGTACGCGCAACTCGGCAACCGCCGGTATGCCGGGGTGAATGCCTTCCAACACTTCGAACGCCGTGTCGTCCGGGTCGCCGGCCGGGCGCCCGACCATCCGAAACGCATAAAGCCCTTCCCGGCGAAACGGGAGACGGCGGAACGGGCTGTCGGCCTCCCATACCGCCAGCCGTGCGGCCGGCCCGAAGTCCAGTACGAACGCCCGAGTCGGGCCGATCGGTCGAAACAAACCGCCGTCGAGCCGCTCTCCGAACTCGACCGCCAGTTCCCACCGACCCAGCCCGCCACTCAACTGTGCGTACACCGCCACCTCGTCCTCGCGCCACGGGAACCGTCCGGCATCGATCCGGGTCAGCGGGTTCCGCAGCACTCGGTCGTTGTCCAGTGGTTCGACCCCGGCTCGGGTTGCGATCATGATGAGCCGGACGATCGGCTTCGGGCGGTCCGCCATCGTGGGCTCCGGCGCGGATCAACCACGGAATTGTACCCCACCCCCGTGCCGCCTGGAAGCATCCCGTCAGCCGCCGCTCACGGGGGGGAGCACCGCCACCTCGGCGGCGGCGGTCAGGACGTGCGCGTCGGCCGCGATGTCGTGATCGACCGCCACCGCCGAGCGCGCCAGCAGCGCCGCCAGCGCCGGCACGCGCGCCGCCAGCGCCGCACGCAGGTCGGCCACGGTCGCATCCGCGGGAAGTTCGATCGGCAGTACCGCCGCCCCGGCCAGGTCGCGGGCGGCGGCGAAGAGGTGAACCGTCAGCGTCATGGTGCCGGCAGTATACCCGGTCACGCCGCCCGTCGCGCGGCCGGCAACGCCGGCGCCGTGCGGAGGTGCCGGCGGACGCGCCACAGGCCGGCGAACATCCGCGCGCTGTCGCGCACCAGACGCACCTTCGAGCCCGGCTGCTCCGCCCAGTTTACCGCCACCTCGGCCACCGGCAGCCCGAACCGGTCGGCCAGCGCCAGCAGCTCGATGTCGAACAGGTAGCCGGTCTCGCGGCCGGCGCCGAACAGCGCCGCGGCGGCGGCGGCGGTGAACATCTTGAACCCGCACTGCGTGTCCCGCACGCCCACGCCCACCAACGTCCGCGCCGCGAAGCGGAACACCGCACCCGCCACCGCCCGCCGCGGGTTGCGCGTCCGCGTCACGCCGGGGCCGTCCACGTACCGCGACCCCACGGCCACCGCGGCGCCCTTCGCCAGCGCCCGCGCCAGCTTCCACTCCTCGGCGATCGGCGTGGCCCCGTCGGCGTCGGTGAACAGCACCCGCCGGCCGGTCGCCGCCTTCACCCCGGCGCGGACCGCGGCGCCCTTCCCGGCGTTCGCCGGCAGCTTCACCAGCCGCAGCTCGCGCCACCCGGCGGCGGTGGCGGTCACCAGGTCGGCGGTGCCGTCGGTGCTGCCGTCGTCCGCCACGATCACCTCGTAGGCGGCCGGGTGGGCGGCGTCGAGGTGGGCGCGGATCTCGGCCAGGTACGGGCCGATCCGGGCGGTCTCGTTGAACGCGGGGACGACGACGGCGAGTTGCGGCGTCATGCGAGATTCCGGCGGGGCGGAAGCGGCAACGGGCCGGCGGCGGCGGGGAAGGCTAAGATCATGTCACGCCCCACCCCGGACGACCCCCGATGCCCACCGGCCCCGAGATCATCCTGACGCTGAAGGTGCTGGTCGCCGCGGTCACCGTCATCCTCACGGCGTCGCTCGCGGCCCTCGCCGCCGGCCGGCCGCGCCTCCACGGGCGGCTCAACACCCTGTTCTTCGTCCTCACCATGAGCACCGTCGCCGGGTTCGAGGTGCTCCTGCAGTTCGTGGATGTCAAGTCCGCGTTCGAGCCCGCGGCCCGGGACGCGCTGCGGGT
>DASPHQ010000512.1:0-7076 GCA_035629595.1 Urbifossiella sp.
CCCGCATGCGGGTGACGGGTTGCCAGCTGTCGTTCTCCCGTGGCTCCGGCGACCGTCGCGGAAGCCTTCTCGACGCGGCCCGCCCGCCGCGTATCGCGCCCGCCCCGCCACCGGCGACGACCCCGCCGCCGGTGCCCCGTCCGTCCCCGTCACTGCGCGGCCTGACATATCCTCCCGGCATGCTCCGCTGGATCCGCACCTGGCTGCGTGCCTCTCCCGGCACGGAAACCTCCCGCCTCATCGTGGGCTCGACGGGCTCGGGCAAGAGCGAGGGCGAGCTCGTCGACCTGGTCCGCCTCGCCGAACGGCGGGACTGCGCTGTCGTGCTCCTCGACGGCCACGGGCCGCTGGCACTCCGCACGGCCGGGCACTGGATCCCCCGCGGCCACGAGGCCCGGCTCGTGTACGAGCCGCTCGACGCCACCGACCGCGTCCTGTGCTGGGACATGCTGCCGCGGTCGTACGCCGCGAACCCCTCCCGCCGGCTGCTGGAGGACGCCGAGACCCGCGACGAACTCGCCCAGTGCTTCCTTGCCCAGCGCAACCTCGCCACCGCCGCGGACCGGCCGCTGACCCGGGAGTGGCTGGAGGCGGCGATCACGCTCTGCCTCGGCCAGCCCGGGCCACAGCCGCTGCCCTCCCTCCTCTCGGCCTTCCGCGTGGGCTCCCCGGCCTACGGGCGGCTGCTCCGCGACTGCACCGATCCCGCGGTCGTGGACAAGTTCCGCGAGCTGGAGCGGGTGCACCGCCGGAGCGCCGTGCAGTACGAGATCCAGACCGGGGCGAGCCGACGGCTCCTCGAGGCGGTGTGCTCCTCCGAGGTGGTCCGTCTCCGCTCGCGGCCGGGGCCGTTCGACTGGCTGCAGGCGGTCCGGGAGCGGAAACTCATCGCCTTTGACGGGGGCGGCATCCGGTCACGAGAGATCCGGCGCACGCTCTTCCTGTTGGTCAGCATGCAGGTCATCCACGCGGTCCGGCGGCATTTCGCCGAGACGCAGCGGCCGCTCCCCGTGGTGCTGGTGCTGGAGGAGGCGGGGGTGCTCGGGCTCGTGACCCCGTTCGTCTCGATGGCACTTCAGGAACTGCGGAAGGCCGGGCTCTCGGTCCACCTGATCACCCAGTCCAGCCTCGACTTCGGGGATCAGGCGGTCTTCGAGGGCCTCCTCGCCAACACGCCCTGGCAGGCGTGGTATCAGTGTCTCTCCCCGGCCGACCAGGAGATCGGGGCCCGGGCCCTCGCCAACGCCACGTTCTCTCCACACGCCGTCCACTTCACCCGCCCCCGCCAGGTCCGCGACGGGGTCGAGCCGGTGGCGACGGAGACGCGGGGCGAATCCCTCGACGCCCACGGGCACGTCCGGGGCCACGACACCCGGACCGGGAGCGCCCTCGTGCCGCGCTTCCGGGAGACAGACGAGGCGTACTACAAATCGCCTTCGCTCCACGAGCAAGAGTACCGCACCCGGCTCGCGACGCTGCGCATCGGGGAGCGGATCGTGCGCGACCGCACCGGCGTGCGGCGCGAGCGGGTGAAGCTCCTGCGGCCGCCCCGCCGGCAGCACCGCTTCGGGGACGCCACCCGCGAGGCCATCGAGCGCATCCGCCGGCAGCCGATCTACCTGCCGCCCGCCCCCACACCTCCGGACGCCTCGGCGGCGGTCCCGCATGACGCCGCGGCGCGGCTGCGATCGGAGCGCGCGGAGTGACGCGCGCGTTGACTGTCTCTGATCACGTCAGACACAGAGAGAGCCGGGCACCCGCATGCGGGTGGGCGAAAAGGCCGTCCTTCGTCGCCGCGTTCGCACCCGGCCTTTTGCCCGCCTTTCGGACCCTCTTTTCCACCCGGCCGCCGCGACGGTGCCGGGGCTTGTCTCCGATCGGCCGGTCGGCCTGTTCCCTGCCTCTCCGATGACACCGCCCGCGGGCACCCCTGTTCATTCCCACCCCTCTTGACCCGCCCTACGCTCCCGCCCGCACCGGCACTCCGCCGGGGCAACCGGTTCTTCACTCCACAGGAGGGCACACCCCGTGTCCGAACTCATGCTCCACGCCGGGGGCCGGCTCGTCACCCTCGACGAGCTCCGGGCCTGCACCACGCCGCCGCCCGAGGGCCGCTGGCACCCGGTCAGCCACGTCCGGGTGCTCGACACCGTCAAGGAGACGCTCCGCGGTGCCGGGTACGTCATCCGGTCCGAGAAGTACGGCCTCGCGCGGGCCGACGCGCGGTTCTTCGGCGTCCTCGACCTCGACACGCCGCTCGCCCGCGGGGCGGGCCTGAGCGTGGGGGTCCGGAACTCCGTCGACCGCTCGTTCCCGCTCGGGTTCGCGGCCGGCAGCCGGGTCTTCGTGTGCGACAACCTCGCGTTCCGCTCGGAGCTGCTCGTCCGCCGCAAGCACACGCTCAACGGCATGCGGGCCTTCGGGACCGCCATCGGCAGCGCTGTCGCGTCGCTCGCGTCGTTCCGGGAGGCCGAGGCCGACCGCATCCGGCGGATGGCGGAGATGGAACTCACGCCGGCGATGGCGTCGCACGTCATCCTCGCCGCCTACCGCCGGGGCATCATCTCCTCGCTCCAGCTGCCGCACGTCTGCCGGGCGTGGGAGGAGCCGCCCCACGACGACTTCCGGCCCCGCACCGCGTGGTCGCTCTTCAACGCCTTCACGGAGGTCCTCAAGCCCCGCGCCGTCGCGGCCCCGCAGCAGTTCGTGGCCCAGACCATCCGCCTCAACGGGCTCATGCTGCCGGAGGGCGACGATGCCCCGCACACGGCGGCGTGAGAACAAGGGGTACTTCCGCAAGGGGTACGACCCGCGGCGACACGTCCTGACCGCCGAGGAACGCCTCCGCGGCGGCCTCAACTGCGCGAAGAAGTTCACAGTCCGCGGCCGGTGGCACCCCGACTGGTGGGACCGCTGCGCCGCCAAACGCAAGGGGGAGTACTGACATGTCGAGGAGGAAGCGAGACGACACGGCGTCCGGCGGCGCGGCCGTCGCCGACCCGCCGGGGGAGCCGACCCCGCCCGGGGAGGCCGCCGAGCCCGCCGCCCCACAAACGGCTGCGCCCCGTCCGGCCGCGAACTTCGCGGCGATGTCGGACCGCACGACGCGGATCGAGGTCGCAGTGTGGGCGCGGCAGGTCACGGCCGCCGGGGGCGAGGAGTACACGCAGCACTCGCTGACCGTGTGCCGCTCGTGGCGCGACGGCGAGGGGACGTGGGCGGGGAACGGCTCCTACCGGGCGCACGACGTGCCCGTGCTGCTGTCCCTGGTCACCCAGGCCTACCACTGGTGCGTGACGCAACGGACGACCGTGCGCGACGGGACGGACGGTGACCTGCCCTTCTGAAGAACCCGCCGCAGCCCCCGGGGCTGCGGCCGCCCTGCCCCCTCCGTGGGGCAGGGCCATTTGGACGTGCCCGGCGGAGAGGGCGGAATCACAGGAGCGGGTCCTCGGCTGGCCACCGCTCCGGGATGTGGGGGAGAAGCGCCCATCGATTACGACACCAAGACCGTACGGGCGCAACGGACGGCGGCCCACGACCGGCGGGGATCAGGTATGCTGTGCGGACGCATCCTCACGCGGTGGTCCGCGGCCGGTTGACGCGGACGGCGGGACCGGAGCGATCAGGGGTGCACAGCGAGCCGCCACCCGCACCGTCGTCCGGCCTGCATGCTCTCCTCTGACCTCCATGTGCGGCGACTCCTCGGCAGCCTCCACGGCACGGTGCCGTTCCGGGAGTACTGCGCCTCGCGAGGCATCCCGCTCCGGGGGCGGACGACCTCGCCCCTCCGCGTCAACCTCCGCTCCTGGTCAGCCGCCCTCGCGGCCCTCCCCGGGGAGAGGCGGGCGGCGGTGGAGCTGGAGCTGACCGAGGTCGCCGAGATGGCGGGGCCGGACGCCACCGCCCACCTCATCGCGGCGGCCGGGCCGGACCACCCCCCGCCCCCGGACGTCCCCGCCGGGGCCCCGCTCGCCCTGTGGTTCCTCCTGCACCAGGCCGACCTCTTCCACGAAGTGTTCCTGCACCACGAGGCGTGGGAGGCCCGCTTCTGCCGGACCGCCCGGGCACCGCCGGGGCTCCGCCCGGACGACCTGCCGCGGCGGGCGGCCGCGCTGGCCCGCGAGCTCGGCGCGGTCTTCGGCGCCGGCACGCCCGCGGGGCGGTTCTGCGCGGTCGACGCCTGCCGGCTCGACGGGGCGTACTCCTTCACCGCCCGGGTCGCCGACCGGCCCCGCCACGTCGAGGGGTTCACCGGCGACGGCCGGCTCACCGTGCGGCGGCTGCGCCCCGCCCTCACCGTCCTCCTCGCCTACGACCCCCGGGACGGCACGGTCTTCCTCACCGCCCCGCTACGCGCGGCCGGCGACGCGCCGGCCCTCTTCCGGTGCTTCGGCCGCGCCGTTCTCGGCCGGCCCGTCGCCGCGGCCGGTGACGCCTTCGACCTCGACCGGCTGAAGCTCCCCTTCCGCCCCCTCCCCGACGCCGACGACATGGAGCTGGTCCGCGTCAAGGCGCTGCTCCTGCGGTACCCCGCCCGGCTGGCGCGGCGGCAGGTGAAGCTGGAGACGGCCGCGAGCGACAGCCCGACCGCGATCGAGGAGCTGCTCGACCGCCACGTCCGGGCCGGCGACGTCCCGCTCGACGACCTGCGGGTGGCGTACGCCGAGCTCCAGGTGCGGCTGCGGACCCGCCGCGGGGGCCGCACCCACCTGGTCCGCCTCTGGCCCGACCGCTGCGACCTCGACCACGCCCCGCTCGGGCGGCGGCTCCGCGCGTGCCTGTACCGGTGGGGCCTCGCCCGTGGGTAGGGGCGTCGACCTGCTCGCCGGGCTCCTGGACGAGGGCGACCCGGTCTGCGTCGGCCGGGAGGACTTCGACGGCGGGGAGGGCGGGGCGCTGCGGGCGTGGCAGCGGCTCGGCTTCCTGGGCACCGTCCCGTTCGCCCACCCGGCCCCGACCTGCCCCCGGTGCGGGAACGGGGCGCCGTACCGGGTACGGGGGCGGTACCTCTGCAACCACTGCCGGGAACCCGTCGACCCGGGCGAGTTGCTGCTGTGGGCCTTCGACCGCGGGGCGTTCTTCCGCTGGCTGGCGGCGGGCCTGCGGCTGCGGGGGCCGCCGCGGGCCGTCGATCCCGGGCTCTGGCAGCTCGGGACGTGGGAGGGCGGGGACGGCGGCGGTGACCGGTGCGAGGTCTTCTACCGGCTCCGCCGGCCCCTCACCGAGGCCGGGCGGGGGCGGCTGCTGGCCTACCGCAACGCCCTCCGGCTCCACGGCCGCCTCCCCCCGCCGGCGGCGGACGGGTTCCGCGGCCGCTCGCTGTCCCTCCTCGACGTGGTGCGGGAGGATCTGTCGGTGCCAGATCTGAACGCCCTGCTCCGGCCGCGCGGGGACGTGCGGTTCGAGCCCCACAGTGGGGCACTGTGGGTCGGCGGCACCTGCCTGGGCGAGGTCCCGGTGTGGAGCAAGGAGTACTTCTTCCTGGCGCGGCTGGCCGCGGACCTGGACCACTTCGTCCCCTACCGCGACCTGAAGCGCCACGTGCTGCGGGCGTCCGGCGGCGCGGACGAGACGGAGGAGGCGACGTTCTGCCAGAAGCTGAAGAACCGGATCAAGGCGCGGTTCATCCCCCGAATCGACCGGCTCCTCGTCACCACGAACAAGGGGGACGGGTACCGGCTGCGGGGACACGGTGAAGGAGTGTGATGCGATGGCCTCGGTGATGTGGCGCGCGGCCGGAACCTGAAGCCACGCTGGGGGTGGCAAGGTGAGAGGGTCTGTCCCGCTTCGCACCAAACAACTCCGGCGTGTCGGACCGACGCGCGCGGCGCACCAGTAGTGCCAGCAGGAATAGTCTGGCGACGGCGGAGACACCGTACGCATCGCGCTTCGGAATGGGTCGCTCTCTCTGGCACGATTCCGTTGAGCGCCACTGTCAACGACTTGGGACGTACACCCCCCATCCCAGCGAATTCCACAGCCCTGCCCCTCGCGTGGCACGCACGAACCGCATCACGTCCGCCGCCAAGCGCCAGTCGTCCGGATCGAGCACCGAGGCGGCGAGGGCAGTCAGCAACTCCTTGTAGTGCCTGTCCGTCCACGCGGGCCAGCGAGATGCAACCGCGGCGCGCGCCCCGGCCCGCAGCGCGAGGGACGCGATGGAGCCGAATTCGCCCGTCGCTTGACTTTCACCCCCACCGCCGTAACAGGTGAACCCGACAACTACCGCGGCGCGGGGCAAACGCACTCCCTGCCAGACCTCAATTGCATCCGCCCTCTCGGCGCCGATTGACAAGGAGAGCTTGTGCAGGATGCCACGTTGACCACCGTGCGCTCCCGTGAAAATGAGGCGAGCAGGGTGGGCCTCAAGCGCCGACCGGAAGGCCTTCCGGTCGGCGCAGGGCACGTGCGTTGTCCCGACGTGGCCCGCGAGTTGGGTAAAGATCGCGTAGAGTGGGTCATCGGTCGTGAAGCAGTTTAGGGCGAGGACGAGGTCGCCCGCGCCCGCAGCCGCAGAGGTGCACGTCCGGTCCACGTCCAAGTCGGAGACGAGCACCGCGTCGGGCCGGGCGATTGTTTCGGCGAGCAGGCCGCACCACGGCAAGTGCAGGCCATTGCCGTGCGTCTCGACCAGGATCGGGCAGCCAACTGGTGCCCCTCGCGACGCGAGGTCTCTAAGCAGGTTGTCAAGGCGCAGCTGCCCCGCCAGACGGCCTGCGAGTTCCGCCCATCTCACCGCGGAGTCGGGGGGCCTTTTCGTCTCATCGAAGCGGCGGCAATCCCGACGCGCCTGCTCGGAGATCGACTGGAGATCGACGAAGCACTCCTGCGTCGGGCGCACCCCAACTTCCAGGCCACCATCGCCGTATGACGCGCGGATCGCGATGCACGGGCGCGATGCGCAGACCTGGAGCAGCGCTGCACCCACAGGCCGCTCCCGCGTTGACCACTGCCTTCCGCGCAACCTCTGGTAAGCTCGCTCGAAGAAGCGCTCCGGCCCGTCGGGTTCACCGGCACTGCTGACATGGGCGTACCCCAGCCAGTCGTCAGCATCGCACAGGAAGTAGCTGCGA
>DASPHQ010000513.1:0-6117 GCA_035629595.1 Urbifossiella sp.
GAGTACGACCTGGTCATCGCGTTCGACCCGGACTGGTCGGAGGTGTCGGCCGAGCAGGCGGACATGCTCCGCCGCTGGGTGCAGGAGCAGGGCGGCGGGTTCGTGTTCGTCGCCGGGCCGGTCCACACCTTCCAGCTGGCCCGCGTCGAGGCGAACAGCCGGCTCAGCCCGGTGCTCGAAATCCTCCCCGTGCTCCCGGAGGATTACATCGTGATCCAGGCCCGCGGCACCAAGCGGACCCCGCGCCGGCTCGACCTGAAGCCGCCGGAGGAGTCCGACGTGCTGAAGCTGGTGGACGCGCCGAACGACCCGAAGGCGGGGTGGGAGAAGTTCTTCACCGACCGCGAGAAGTACGCCGCGCACCCCGACCTGAAGGTGGAGCTGTACCCGCGCCGCGGCTTCTTCAGCGCCTACCCGGTGAAGGACATCCAGGACACGCGGCGCAGCTCGAAGGTGCTGGCCGAGCTGATCGACGAGGACGACAAGGGCGACCGGATGCCGCAGCCGTGGCTCGTGAGCAGCAACCCGTCGGCGGCGTGGCGGTCGCTGTTCGTCGGCAGCGGCGAGCTGTACCGGCTGAACGCCTACGAGCCGCCCGAGGGGAAGGAGATGTACAAGCGGGTGTGGGTGCAGTTGATGCGCTACGCCGCCGCCAAGCGCGACACGAAGGCGGCCCGCGGGCGCCTCTTGCTCGGCGAAGTGTACACCGCCGGCAACCCCATCCGCGTGCAGGCCCGGGTGCTCGACCCGAGCGCGAAGCCGTACCCGGTCGGCGCCATCGACCCGCGCTTCAAGGTGATTCGGCTGTCCGCGGAGAACCAGCCGGAGAAGGAGTTCGGCCCGTTCCCGCTGGCGGCGCGGCAGGGGGCGACCGGGTTCGACGGCTACTACCAGGGGCAGCTGACGCCCGACCCGCGCGAGATGCCGCCGGGCGACAAGCGCTACCGCGTGGTGATCGACGTGCCCGACAGCGCCGGCGAGACGATCGAGGGCGAGTTCCAGCTGCGGGCGTCGAACCCGGAGCTGGACAACACCCGCCCCGACACCGCGGCGCTGATGGGCGTGGCGACCGAGTTCGAGGGGGAGAACGGCGTCGCCGCGCGGGTGACGAACCCGGACGCGAAGGCCCGCCTGATCCGCGACCTGCCGCGCGAGGGGGGCGTGTCGAAGCTGGCGTTCAAGCTGGCCGACCGGGAGCTCTTGGGGCTGATCCCCGAGTGTCTGGGGAACCGCGAGGTGACGGCCGAGAACCGCGGCAAGGCCGACGACCTGTGGGACCGCGGCGTCAAGGTGTCGCTGCCGGACAGTGTCGAGTCGTGGTTCGGCCGCCCGCCGTTCCGCGTCAGCTACGTGCTGATGCTGGTGGTGCTGCTGCTGTGCGTGGAGTGGACGGGCCGGAAACTCTTGCGCCTCGCCTGACGGGGCGTCGTGGAAACTCACTGGGGCGTTGAAAGCCCACCCGTTGCAACGGGTGGGCTTCGCCCCACCGATACCGTTACGCGGTGTACCTCTGATGCCCACGATGCAAACCCCCGCCGCCCGCCTCGACCCCGAGGTGCTCCACCCGCTCGACCGACTCCGCGGCACCATCCGCCGCTACGTCGTCGTCGAGGGGCTGCTGTCGGTCGCCATCTTCCTCGCGGCGTGGTACGCCGCCGCGATCGTCGTCGACTTCGGCGCCTTCAAGCTC
Organism: Urbifossiella sp.; assembly: GCA_035629595.1. Taxonomy (GTDB): domain Bacteria; phylum Planctomycetota; class Planctomycetia; order Gemmatales; family Gemmataceae; genus Urbifossiella. The sequence goes on from DASPHQ010000513.1 coordinate 1,691, forward strand.
TTCACCTGGGACTGGGCGCTCGACGCCCCGGCGTGGCTCCGCGGCGTCGCCCTCGCCGCCGGCCTGATCGGCCTCGCCGCCATCGTCGCCACCCGCATCGCCCGCCGCCTCACCACCGAGTTCACGTACCCGGCGCTGGCGCTGGTGCTCGAGCGCCGGTTCCCGCGGGTGCTCGGCGGCCGGCTCATCACCGCCGTCGAGCTCGCCGACGTGGACGCGCAGGAGCAGTACGGCTACTCGAAGGACCTGATCCGCCAGACGATCCGCGAGGCCCGCGAGCGCGTCGGCACCGTGCCGGCCGCGGACGTGTTCGACTGGGGCCGCCTCCGCCGCCTCGCCGCCTGGGCCGTCGGCCTCGTCCTCGGGGTGGTGCTCGTCGGCTACGTGTCGTTCGCCGTCTCCGCGCGGTCGTTCAACCCGTACCACTACGGCTGGAAGCTGGCCCACGTCACCGGCGTGCTCGCCGAGCGCGACCTGTTCCTGATGAACACCGCCTGGCCGCGGCGGGCGCACCTCGAACTCGTCGGCTTCCCCGGCGACGAGCTCCGCATCGGGAAGGACGCCGCCGAGCCGACGGTGCGCACGAAGGCGTACCGGTGGGTCGTCGCCGACCGCGCCGCGCCGATGGGCTGGCGGCCGATGCTGTGGGCCGACGTGACCCCCGCCCTCGTCGGCGGCGACGTGCCGGCGCTCCCCGACGCCGCCTTCCGCGCCGCGGCCGACGGCACGCTCCCGGGTGAACCGGCGACGTGGCCGGTCGATCAGGTGCTGGCCGTCGGCATGGAGGACGCCGCCAGCCGCGAGAAGCTGAGCCTCGCGCTCGGCGGGGAGTACCTGCCGCTGCAAACGGACCTGGAGCGGGTGTCGCAGGCGCTGGAGGAGCAGGCCGGCAACCCGTCGATGGGGCGCACGCTGCGGAAGCTCGACCTGCCGGCGCGGGTGCTGCTCGCCTACGAGGGCCAGCAGAAGACCGGCGACGTGACGCTCGCCCCGCTGCCGAACCAGGAGTACGCCGCGCCGGTGCCCGACCTGAAGGAGTCGGTGCGGTTCGTCGTCCGCGCCGAGGACTTCCGCACCAGCCCGCGCGACATCACGCTGGTGCCGCCGCCGGTGTTCACGAAGCTCGTCCGCACCGAGTACCAGCCGGCGTACCTGCACCACGCCCCGCCCGACAAGGAGGGCTACTCCGCGCTCGCCGGGCTGCGCCAGACCATGCCCGAGCGGGCGCTGTCGCTCACCGGCGACCGCACCATGTTCCCCGTCCCCGCCGGCACCGAACTGGTCCTCACCGCCACCACCGACACCGACCTGACGGCCGCGTACCTCGCCCCGAAGGTCGGCGTGCTGCCGGGCGCCGTGCCCGGCTCGTCCGCCCCGGTGCCGCTCGCCATCGCCGACGACAAGCGGACCATCGCCGTCGAGTTCCGCGGTAACTACCGGTTCGGCGCCGGCCGCGCGTTCGCGCACCACTACCTCGACGCCGACGGCTGGGTCACCGTCGAGCCGGTGTCGAGCACGGCGGTCGTCGAGTTCGACCTGGTCGTGGAGCAGGCCGACGGCGTGAAGGCGCGGCGGCCGGTGGCGGTGCAGGTGGTCGAGGACGCGCCGCCGGCGGTGGAGGTGGCGCCGGACGTGATCCGCAAGGTGGGGACGAACTACCTCGTCACCGCGAAGGCGAAGATCCCGTTCAACCCCGAGAGCTTCGTGAAGGACGACCACGGGCTGAGCAAGGTGACGTACGACCTGACGTACTGGACCGAGGACTCGGACGTCGGTCGGGCCATGCGCGCCCAGCTGTCCCTGCGGCCGCTCCTGTACGGGCCGGCGCCGACCACGCTGCCGGGCGTGGTGGCCCCGACGTTCCACGCGGTCAAGTTCAAGGAGCTGGACAAGGGCGACACCCGCAAGACGGCGACCTTCGGCCTCCGCCAGTTCTTCGAGGTCGCCGCCGACCTGCGCCGCGACACCCCCGCCGACTTCCGCAAGCGCCTCGCCGCCCCGCTCGAGGACACGGGATTGCCGCACGCGGTGAAGCGCGTCGAGCTGAAGAACCCGGCCCGCGACTTCTTCGACGTGGACGTGCTCAAGCTCGGGGTGACGACGAGCGAGGTGCAGACCCGCTACCGCATCGACCTGACGGTGACCGCCGCCGACACGAACTTCGACGGCGGACCGAAGACCGGCGCGGCGCAGGAGCCGATCCGGCTGCTGGTGGTGAGCGAGGGCGACCTGCTGGCGGAGATCAACAAGGAGGAGGAGACGTTCGCCACCCGGCTGGACGACGCGCTGCTGAAGCTGGCGGCGTCGCGGCGGAAGTGGGAGTTCGTGCGGTCGGCGAACGCCGGCAAGTCCGGCGGCCTGGACACCGTGCGGGTGCGGGCGCAGGACGCCACGCAGGACGTGGCCAAGGCCAAGGACGTGGTCGGGTCCATCGTCCGCGAGTACCGGCGGATTCACCAGGAGTGCAAGGTGAACGACGTGACGGCGGTGACCCGCGACCGGTTCGGCACGTTCGCCAACCGCATCGACCGCGTCATGGGCGAGAACCCGCCCGGCGTCACCGACGAGGAGCGCGGCCAGATCGCCGCCGGGCAGCTGAACCCGAAGATGACGTTCCCCGCGGCCGAGAAAAAGCTCGACGCGGTGCTGGCGGACTACGCCAAGGAGCCGCCGGCGTGGTCGGACGCGCCGAAGGTGGCGGACGCGGAGTTGTCGCTGGCGGCGCTGGAGTCGGAGGTGCAGACGATCCGCCGGGCGCTCGGCGAGATCCACACCAAGGAGCGGCTGCGGGCGATGCTGGCGTCGGTGATCGAGCAGCGCCGCCGGCTCGCGAAGGAGATGGAGGGCTGGCGCCGCACGGTCGAGGAGGGGCTGACGAAGAAGGAGCCCGAGATCCTGCCGATCGGCGCGGTGTTCCTGGCGAAGGGCGAGTCGAAGCGGATCCGCCAGGGGCTGAACTGGCGGCTGTTCGACAAGGACGACCTGACCGTCCGCGTGACCGTGAACGACGCCGAGGGCGTGACGGTGCCGCCGATGATCCGCCTGAACTTCGAGGACGTGTCGCTGACGAACGCCTTCGAGTACGAGCTGCGGGCCGGGACGAAGGTCGGCGACTTCGTCGTGACGCTGACGCCCGAGGTCGGCGACCCGGTGCAGGTGCGCGTGCAGGTGAAGTAGCGGGGGTGCGCCGTCCCCGTCCGCCGCGTCTACGTGCAGGCCGAGAACGGCGTCCCCGCCGCCGACCCGCTCTACGCGCCTACGACGGCTTCCGCCGCCGCGGCACACCCTGCGAACTCTTCGAGCCGAAGCAACTCGGTAGTCTGCTGCTGGCGCGCGACACGCTCGTCGCCGGCGGCGTCCCCGTGGTCGAGGCGGCGCTGGCGGCGCTCGGCGTGGCCGTGCCGCCGGCCGACAACCTCCCCGACGTGCTCGCCGCCTACCGCGGCCGCAAGGTGTGGACGACGACGTGGGGCGACCTCCGCGCCCGCTACGGCCGGTCCGGCCCGCCGGCCCCGCTGTGGGTGAAGGCCCGCCGCCCCGAGCCGGATTCCTGCCCCCTGCCCCGTCCGTCCCGCGCGGCGAGAATCGGGCCATTCCCGGAGTGCACTCATGCGCGCCACCTTCTCCGTCGTGCTGTCCGTCGTCCTGAGCGCCGCCGCGGCGCGGGCGGCCGAATCCGTCTGGATCGAGGCCGAGCACCTCGCCGGCGTCCGCGGCCACTGCTTCCCCGACATGGGTGGCAAGACCGCCGGCCACTGGGCGCTGTCCGGCCCCGGCATCGCCCCCGAGTGGACACAGGGCGGCGAGAGCGGCTGGCTCAGCGTCGCCTGCGGCCCCGACGACGCCACCGCGAGCGCGTCCACCGACATCGAACTGCCCGAGGCGGGCGAGTGGACGCTGTGGGTCCGCTACCGCGACTGGCGGGCACAATCGGAGCTGTTCGCCGTCACCGTCGAACAACCGGGGGCCGCACCGCGGCGCGTCGTCTTCGGCGAGAAGCCCGGCCCCGACGTGGACGACGACGACGAACTAAAGCTGCTGTGGAAGTGGGCGTTCGTCTGGGATTCCAGGACCATGCCGCTGGCGAAGGGGCCGGCGAAGCTGACCCTGCACGCCCACGCCAAGCAGCCGGGGCACCGGCAGATCGACTGCTTCTGCCTCACCACCGACAAGACGTACCACCCGTACCACCGCGACAAGCCGGCCCGCCCGACGTGGGCGCTGCTCGACTCGCTCCGCGCCAACCCGAAGGTCGCCCCGGAGCCGCTGTCGCCGCGGGCCGGTTCCTTCGCGCCGCCTGCGGCCTGGAAGCCGGCCACGTTCCGCGACAAGGGTTTTCTGTACCTGTGGAACGTCGGCAAGGGGTGGGAAGACGAGCTGGCGTCGGCCGACCCGAAGCGGATGCTGGTGCCGTTCCACACCGAGGG
>DASPHQ010000514.1:0-8203 GCA_035629595.1 Urbifossiella sp.
GTTTCCTGCGTGGCGCTGTTCCGGGCCGCCCGTCGTTTCCGGTTGCCGGCCGCGCGGCGGGGGCTTACATTCGGGAGCAACCCACCCCGAACGGAAGCCCGCTCATGGCCCACGCCGCGTCGTCCGCCCCGCCCCTGGCGCCCGGCCTGCGGGTGAACCTCTCGGTGATGATGTTCCTGGAGTTCGCCATCTGGGGGGCGTGGTTCACCGTCCTCGGCAACCGCCTCGCGGCGATGGGCCTCGGCGAGTACATCGGCCGCATGTACGGCACCATGGCGCTCGGGTCGATCGTCGGCCCGATGCTGTTCGGCCAGATTGCCGACCGGTTCGTCCCGGCCCAGCGTCTCATGGCCGTTCTCCACCTCGCCGGCGCCGGCCTGCTGTACTGGATGTCGCAGATCGCCCCCGCCGCCACCCCCGCCGACGCCGAGGCGACGGCGTGGCTGTTCTACGCGGTCGCCCTCGGCTACTCCCTCGTCTACTCGCCGACGCTGGCCCTGGCGAACGCCGTCGCCTTCACCCACGTCCCGAACGGCCAGCGCGACTTCCCCGGGCTGCGCGTGTGGGGCACGGTCGGCTGGATCGTGGTCGGCCTGACCGTCGGCAAGGCGGTGGCCCTGTTCGTGGAGAGCCCGGCCACGTCGAACGCCCCGTTCCTCCTGGCCGCGGGGCTGTCGGCGCTGCTGGGGGTGTACAGCTTCTTCCTGCCGCACACGCCGCCGAGCGGGAAGGCGGGCGACCCGCTGCCGTTCCTCCGAGCCGTGAAGCTGCTGACCGAGCCGTCGTTCGCGGTGTTCTTCGGGGCGTCGTTCCTCATCACGATCGTCCTGGCCTTCTACTACAACTACACCGGCGTGTTCATCGGCGACCGCCACGGCGTGAAGGACGTGGCCTCGACGATGATCATCGGCCAGCTGGCCGAGATGGTGATCCTGCCGTTCCTGCCGCTGTTCCTGGTGCGGTTCGGGATGAAGTGGGTGCTGGCGCTCGGGATGCTGTGCTGGGGCGTCCGCTACCTCTGCTTCTCGCAGGCGCCGGCGACCGACGTGGGCTTCGCGCTGGTGATCCTCGGCATCGCCCTGCACGGGATCTGCTTCGACTTCTTCTTCGCCGCCGGGTTCATCCACGTGGACAAGGAGGCCCCGGCCGAGATCCGCGGCAGCGCCCAGGCGCTGTTCACGTTCCTCACCTACGGCCTGGCAATGTGGCTCGGGAGCGAGCTGTCGAACATCGTTTTCGGCCACTACACGACGAAGCAGCCGTCGGCGGCCGAGTCGAAGACGGTGCCGGTGCACGAGTGGTTCGCGGACCGCGGGTGGGTCAGCCGGGAGTTCGTCAGCAGCACGCCGGGCGAGGTGGCGGTGACCGACTGGACGACGTTCTGGCTCGTCCCCGCCGCCGGGGTGCTCGCGGCGCTGGTGGTGTTCGTGCTGTTCTTCCGCAAGCGGGGCTGACTTCCGGTAATGACCAATTCCCAATGACCCACCAATGACCAAGGGAGAGCGGGCTCCTTTTCCTTGGTCATTGGTGGGTCATTGGGAATTCAGTAGTTTCAAGTTCGGCCGCTGGGGGTAGCGAGACGCATGGGGCTCCGTTGAGATGGTGGTTGCCACACCCCATCCGGGAGGAACCCCATGCGGCCCATCCCCGAGTCTATCCCACCAACCCCCGCGGCCGCCACCCGCCACCTCCGCCCGGTCGTCACCGACTGGCTGACTCGGGCGGTCCAACTGCCCCGCCGCCGCACCTGCACCCCCGAGGTCGTCTGGAAGGTCGTCCTGTTCGCCGCCGCGTTCGCCCGGTCGGTCGCCGCCGCCTGCGCCGCCATCCCGGCCGCGCCCTCCGGGCAGGCCGTCTGGGACTGCCTCTACGCCGCCCTCCCCGCGCGCCGCCGGACCCTCGAGCGCCGCCTCCTCCCGGCCCTCCACGCCCCGCTCGGGCGGCGGCGGCGGGCGGCCCGGGTCGCCATCGACTACCACCGCATCGGGTACTTCGGGGCGCCGAACCGGGAAACCACCCGGGCCAAGTCGGCGGCCGGCACCCACACGTTCCACACCTACGCCACCGCCTGCGTCGTCGGCGGCCCGGGCCGGTACACCCTCGGGCTGACGGCCGTCGGGGAGAAGGAGCCGTTCACGGCCGTCCTGACCCGGCTGCTGGATCAGGTGGCCGGGGCGGGGGTTACGACCCGGGTCGTGCTGCTGGACAAGGCGTTCTTCTCGATCGCGGTGATGCGGCTGCTCCAATCCCGGAACCTGCCGTTCGTGATCCCGGCGGTGATCCGGGGGCGGAAGCCCCGACCGGGGGTGCGGGCGGCCGGCCTACGGGCGGTCCGCGGCCGCGGTGCGGGTCGGTATCCGTACACCCACGAGGACCGGGGGGCGTCGGTCCGGGTGACGGTGGTCGTGGCCCACAAGACCTACCGGCACCGGAAGACGGGTCGCCGGCACACCCGCAAGTTGCTGTACGCGACGTGGCGGGTGGGCGGCGCCCCGGTGTCGGTCCGGGACCTGTACCGGACGCGGTTCGGGGTGGAGAGCAGCTACCGGCAGTTGGCCCAGGTCCGCCCGCGGACGTCGGCGACGAGTGGGGTGGTGCGGCTGCTGTGGGGCTGATCCTGCGGAACGCCTGGGTGCGATTCGGGGCCGGGGCGGGAAGCCGCTGGACCCTGGCAGCCGCGTGCCTGGTGGTACTCGCCGAGGCGCTGGCGACCGGCCCCGGCAAACCGTCATCGGCTGGCCCTACCCATCGCGATGCCAGCCCGCCTACTTGAAACTACTGGAATTGGTCATTCTCAGTATTTCGGCATCCCCGGGTCCACCTTCTCGGCCCACCCCAGGATGCCGCCGGTGAGGTTGAGCAGCTTCGTGTACCCCTGCCCCTTCAGGAACTCGATCGCCTTCGCGCTGCGCATCCCGCTCTTGCAGTGGACCACCACCTCGCGGTCCGTCGGCACCTCGGCGACCCGCGCGGGCAACTCCGGCAGCGGCAGTAGCACCGTCCCCGGGATGCGGCAGATCTGAAACTCGTTCGGGTTCCGCACGTCCAGCACGAACAGGTTCTCGCCGGCGTCGATGCGCTTCTTCAGCTGCTCCGGGCTGATCTCCCCCCCGCCGCTCGCCGGCGTGGCAACACCCCCGCGCACGCCGCAGAACTGCTCGTAGTCGATGAGCCCCTTCACCGTCGGGTGCGGCGCCCCGATCGCCCACTTGGGGTCGCGGCGAATCTTGTACGTCTTGAACGTCATGTTCAGGGCGTCGTAGTGGAGCAGCCGGCCGATCAGCGGCTCGCCAATACCCAGAATCAGCTTCACGGTTTCGGTCGCCTGGATGCAGCCGATGACGCCGGGGAGGATGCCGAGCACGCCGCCCTCGGCGCAGCTCGGCACCTCGCCCGGCGGCGGCGGCTCGGGGTACAGGCAGCGGTAACTCGGCCCCACCGCCGGGTGGAACACCGTCGCCTGCCCGTCGAACCGGAAGATGCTGCCGTACACGTTCGGCTTGTTCAGCAGCACGCACACGTCGTTCACGAGGTAGCGCGTCGGGAAGTTGTCGGTTCCGTCCACGACGATGTCGTAGTCGCGGACGATGGCCTCGGCGTTCTTCGACGTGAACCGCTCCTCGTGGAGCACGACGGTGATTTCCGGGTTGATGTCGCGGAGCTTGTCGGCGGCGGACTGGCACTTGGAGCGGCCGACGTCGCGGGTGCCGTGGATGATCTGGCGCTGGAGGTTGGACGCATCGACGGTGTCGAAGTCGACGAGGCCGATGGTGCCGACGCCGGCCGCGGCGAGGTATAGGGCGAGCGGCGAACCGAGGCCGCCGGTGCCGATGACGAGCACCTTCGCGGCCTTGAGCCTCCGCTGCCCGTCGAGCCCGACCTCGGGCATGATGACGTGCCGGGAGTAGCGGGCAAATTCGTTCTGGCTGAGGGTCACGTCGGCCCACCGGCCGTCGAGCAGGTCGGGGAGGGGCATCGGGTCGTCTCGTGGGGAAGTGACCTATTCTACGCCCGCCTCCGCGGCCGCCCACGACTGGTTGGCGTCCGCCGCGAGCCGCTTCCCGAGGCGCTCCGGCAGGCGCAGCCGCACCCACGGCGCCGCCGTGGTGCGGAGTTCGAGCCACGATCCGTACCACTTCCGCACGAACTCCGCCGACCGCACCACGGACCACGGAATGAACAGCGGTTGGTGGCCGGGGCGGAACAAGAACATCACCGCGAGGGAAAGCCCGTCGGCGTTGCTGCCGACTGTCACGCACCCGCTGTAGCTGCTCCAGCCGAGGCGGAGGTGCTGGAAGCGGTGTTTGCGGCCGTGGAACGGGCCGGTGAAGTGGTAGTGGCGGGCGAGCGTCCGCCAGCCGGTGAGCCAGGAGATCGACCAGATAAGGACGCACCACCAGACGGCGAAGCCGAGCACCGCGACAACGACGATTACTTCGACGGGCATGAGGCGGCGCCCGGGGTGGTTACACCGCCGCGAGCGCCAGCGAGCAGTTGTGGCCGCCGAACCCGAAGCTGTTCGACAGCACCCGCCGCACCCGGGCGTCGCGGGCCGTGTTCGGCACGTAGTCCAGGTCGCACCCGCCGGCCACGTCCTGCTCCGTCAGGTTCGCCGTCGGGTGAACCTTCCCCTCCTGGATGCTCAGGGCGCACGCGATCGCCTCGACGCCGCCGCTGGCCCCGAGCAGGTGGCCGATCATGCTCTTGGTGCTCGACATCATCAGCTTCCTGGCGTGGTCGCCGAACACCAGCTTCACCGCCTTCGTCTCGGCCACGTCGCCCAGCGGCGTGCTGGTGCCGTGGGCGTTGATGTAGTCCACGTCCGACGGGTTCCACCCGGCCTCGGCCAGCGCCGCCCGCATCGCCGCGGCCGCGCCGGCACCGTCCTCGTGCGGGGCCGTGATGTGGTACGCGTCCGCCGTGTTCCCGCAGCCGACTACCTCCGCGTAAATCTTCGCGCCCCGCGCCTTCGCGTGCTCCAGCTCCTCGATGACGAGGATGCCGGCCCCCTCGGCGAGGACGAAGCCGTCGCGGCCGGCGTCGAACGGGCGGCTGGCGTGAGCCGGGTCGTCGTTCCGCTCCGACAGCGCCCGGCAGGCGATGAACCCGCCCAGACCCATCGGCGTGATCGCGGCCTCGGTGCCGCCGGTGACCATCACGTCGGCGAACCCGGCGGCGATCTGCCGCATGGCGTCGCCGATGGCGTGCGCCGCCGACGAGCAGGCGGTCGAAACCGTCGTGTTCGGGCCTTGCAGGTGGTAGCGGATGGAGATGTTGCCGGCCGCCGAGTTGGCGATCATCTTGGGGATGATGAACGGGCTGAGGCGGTTCGGCCCCTTGCCCGGGTTCAGCAGGTCGTGGTGCCCGGCCTCGAACTCGGCCAGCCCGCCGATGCCGCTGCCGACGATCACCCCGCAGCGGAACGGGTCTTCCTTCGAGACGTCGAGGCCGCTGTCCTTGATCGCCTCGTGGGCGGCGACCATGCCGAACTGCACGACGCGGTCGAGCCGCTTGGCGGCGCGGGCGTCGACGACCGGGGCGGGGGTGAAGTTCTTGACCTCGCCGCCGATGCGGACCTTGTACGCGGCGGCGTCGAACAGGGTGATGGGGGCGACGCCCGACTGCGCGGCGAGGAGCGCCCGCCAGAACGCGGGCACGTCGTGGGCCAGCGGGTTGACGGTCCCGAGGCCGGTGATGACCACCCGGCGGCGTGTCATGGGTGCGGGCACCTGGTCGTCAGCCCTGGGGCTTGTTCTTGAGGGCGGCCTCGATGTAGTCGACCGCCTCGCCGACGGTCTTGATCTTCTCGGCCTGGTCGTCGGGGATCTGGATGTCGAACTCTTCTTCGAGCTCCATCACCAGCTCGACGATGTCGAGGGAGTCGGCCCCCATGTCCTCGATGAACTTGGTGGTGCGACTGACCTGGTCCTTCTGGACCGCGAGGTGTTCGCACACGATCTCGATGACGCGCTGCTCGACGGACACGGTAGCACCCTCCGGCGGCGGGCGGCCCCGCCGAGCCCCGCGGACCGGCTCCGACCGGCCGCCGCGGCATTGGGGAACGGTATGGCTTCGGCCCGCGGCGGCCAGCGGAGGGCCGGGCGGGTCACTCCTTCGGAACCCGAAAGCCGGGCGGACACGTCAGATACTAGCGATCCCCCGGGCGAACGGACACCCCGCGGGCACCGGGCGCAAACCCGAAATCCGAAATCCGAAGCACGAAATTCGGGCTGCGCCGCCGGTTTCGAATGTCGTGCTTCGGATTTCGAACTTACGCCGTGACGTTGATGAAATCGACCTTGCGGACGACGCGCTTCATCAGCCCGGCCAGCACCCGCCCGGGGCCGACCTCGTAGAACCGCTCCACCCCGGCCGCGATCAGCCCGCGCAACGTGGCCTCCCACCGCACCTGCGACAGCACCTGTCGCACCAGCAGCGCCCGAATCTCGGCCGGGTCGGTGTGCGGCTGCGCGTCCACGTTCGACCACACCGGAATCGTCGGCACCTTGACCTCGACGCCGGCGAGAACCGCGGCCAGCGCCTCGTCGGCGGGCTTCATCAGGATGGTGTGGAACGCCCCGGCAACGGCCAACCGGGCGGTGCGGATGCCGCCCTTCTCCTGGCACAATTGCTCCAGCCGGTCGAGCGCCGGCAGCACGCCGGACGCGACGGTGTTCCCCGGGCAGAGGTAGTTCGCCACCTCCAGCGTGCCGGCCGACCGGGCCTCGGCCACCAGTGCCTCGACCTCCGCGGCGTCGACGCCGAGCACCGCGGTCATGCCGGACGGCGTGGCGACGGCGGCCGCCTGCATCGCCTCGCCGCGGGCCTTCACCACCTTCAGCCCGTCGTCGAACGACAGCGCCCCGGCGAAGACGAGGGCGGTGTACTCGCCGAGGCTCAGGCCGGCGGTGGCGGTGACGGCCGACAGCGCCTCGGGCTGGGTGGCGCGGAGTTGGTCGAGCGCGGCGAGGCTGGCGACGAAGATGGCCGGCTGGCTGACGTCGGTGGCGTTGAGCCTCTCGGCCGGGCCGTTGACGCACACGTCGAGCAGGTCGTACCCGAGGGCGGCGGACGCCTGCTGGAACAGGGCGTGCGCCGGCGGGTGGCTGTGGCAGAGCGGGCCGGCCATGCCGACGGCCTGGGCGCCCTGACCGGGGAAAAGGAGAGCGGTGTTCGGCATCGCGGAGGCGGGGGGTTGAGGGTCGGGGGCGAACCGAACACGGATCAGACGGAGCGGTTGCGCGACGAATGACTCGTTCTCGGGGTCGATTACGCCGGCATTGGCGTACGTGAACTCCCCGGCCGCTAACAGCTGCCGGACGGTCGGCCTCCGGCAGCCGCTGAGTTCGACCACTTCACCCCGGCCACTGAGGACGGGGAACCAGTACCGCCGGCGTTCCGAGTTCATGTCGCCCTCAGGACGGCGAAGGAGTCCGAACCCAGCACCCGGGTGCGGCGGATGCGGTCCCACCGGCGACGGAAGTCACGACTGACCCGCGCGACGTATGTCCCTTCGCCGGGAACCACGAGCCGGTGCAGCCGGAACGTGGTGTCAAGTACGAGCGGACCCGGACCGGGTATCACGGGGAGCGGAACCCACTTCCAGTATACCTGGTTCCAGTCCGAGCCGTCCGGGCGGAGGCGCACCACCGTCACGAGAACCCGGCCGGTGATGCCCCCGGTGCTGAGGAATCGGGTAAACAGGTCGAAGGTGCCGAGCTGGTACGGGAACTCAGTATCGGCCGGTACGGACGGGAAGTAGTCCACGCCGAGGAGGTCGGACGTGGTGCCGACCGGGCCGTACTGGCGGACGACCCGCGAGAGCAGACACGTCAGGACGCGCAGCCGGGCCATGGGCGGACCCTAACCGGGCCGTTACTTCGCGTCGTCGGCGGCGTCCATGTTGATGACCTCGCGGCCCTGGTAGTTGCCGCAGTTCGGGCACAGCCGGTGCGGCATCACCGCCTCGTTGCACTTCGGGCAGTACTGCACCTGCACCGGGGTGACGTGGTGGTGGCTGCGGCGGGTCCCCTTGCGGGACCGCGACGTGCGGCGCTTCGGTACGGCCATGTCTAACCCCCAACCAGTCCGGTGAGCGGAAACAAGACGGGTATCGTAGGGCTACCGCCGGGGGGCGTCAACGCGCGGCCGGAATCCCGCACTCCAGTAAGGTGATCGACCCCGCCGGGTGGCACACCGCCGC
>DASPHQ010000515.1:0-5654 GCA_035629595.1 Urbifossiella sp.
CATGATAGCCCTCACTGGCAGGTAAATGAGGACCGCCGCTTACCAGAACCCCCTACCTCATGTCCACACGGCCTAATCCGGTGCAAGAATGTGAGAATGCAGCGGCGTTTCCCCCGTCGCCCGCCGGCCCGCGTTTCGCGCCGGGCTCGCCAGCCTCCGCCCCAGGCGTCCGCCATGCTCCTTGCCGACCCGGAGACGGGTCCGTTCACGACCACGCTCCTGCACCAGGCGGCCGACCCGTTCCGGCTGCTCGTCGCCAGCGTGAAGGACTACGCCATCTTCATGCTCGACCCGGACGGCCGGATCGTGAGCTGGAACAGCGGGGCCGAGCGGATCAAGGGGTACGCCGCGGCGGAAGTCCTGGGCGAGCCGTTCGCCCGGATGTACCTCCCCGCGGACGCCGCGGGCGGGAAGCCGCGGCGCGACCTGGACGCCGCCCTCGCCCTCGGGAAGTGCGAAGAGGAAGGGTGGCGCCCCCGCAAGGACGGGACCGACATCTGGGTCATCTCCACCGTCACCGCCCTGCACGAAGCCGACCGGCACGTCGGGTTCGCCGTGGTCGTCCGGGACATCACGGAGCGGAAGCAGACCGAGGACGCGGCCCGGGCCGGCGAGCAGCGGCTGCGGCTGCTGATCCACGGGGTCAAGGGGCACGCCATCTACACGTTCGACCCCGCCGGCCTCGTCACCAGCTGGAACGCCGGGGCGGCCGCCATCTACGGGTACACCGCCGAGGAGATCGTCGGCCAGCACCGCAGCCAGTTCTACACCCCCGATGAGGTGGTCGGCGGGGTACACCAGTCCGAACAGGACGAGGCGGCCGCGACCGGGCAGTTTTCCGAGGAGGCGTGGCGGGTCCGCAAGGACGGCTCGTGGTTCTGGGCCAACGGGACCATGACCGCCCTGTTCGACCCGGCCGGAGCCCTCACCGGGTTCGTCAAAGTCGTCCGGGACTTGAGCAAGCAGAAGCAGGTCGAGGACGTGCTGAGGCTGCGGGACCGGGCCATCCAGGCGGTGTCCCAGGGCATCCTCATCGCCGACCCGAAACAGCCCGACACCCCGATCATCTACGCCAGCCCGGGGTTCGCGACGCTGACCGGCTACCCGGTCGAGGACGTGATCGGCCGGAACTGCCGGTTCCTCCAGGGGGCCGGGACCGACCCGGCGGCGGTGGCGCTGCTCCGCGACGCCGTCCGCGACGGCCGCGAGTGTACGGTCGAGCTGCTGAACTACCGGCGGGACGGAACGCCGTTCTGGAACGCCCTGTACATCACCCCCGTCCGGGACGACCGCGGCCGGCTCGACTACTTCGTGGGCGTGCTGGCCGACGTGACCCGGCGGCGGCGACTGGAGCAGGCGCTCCAGCAGTCGCAGAAGATGGAGGCCGTCGGGCGGCTCGCCGGCGGGGTGGCCCACGACTTCAACAACCTCCTCACCGTCATCGCCGGGTACTGCGACATGCTCGTCCTGGCGATGCCGGCGGCCGACCCGCACCGGGGGATGGTGATCGAGGTCCGGCAGGCCGGGGAGCGGGCGGCGGGCCTCACCCGCCAGCTCCTCGCGTTCAGCCGCAAGCAGGTGATCGAGCCGGTCGTGCTCGACCTGAACGACGTGGTGGCCCAGTCCGAGAAGATGCTGCGCCGGCTGATCGGGGAGGACATCGTCGTCGCCGCCGTGCTCGACCCGAACCTGTCCCCGGTGCGGGCCGACCCCGGGCAGGTGGATCAGGTGCTGATGAACCTGTGCGTGAACGCCCGCGACGCCATGCCGACCGGCGGGCGGCTGACCATCGAGACCCGCGCCGTCGTGCTGGAGGACGGCCAGACCGCCTACCCCAACCTGCGGCCGGGCCGGTACGCCCAGCTGAGCGTGGCCGACACCGGCGAGGGCATGACGGACGAGGTGAAGGCCCAGATCTTCGAGCCGTTCTTCACCACCAAGGAGGAGGGGAAGGGGACCGGGCTGGGGCTGGCGACCGTGTTCGGGATCGTCGCGCAGAGCAACGGCCACGTCGGCGTCTACAGCGAGCTGGGGCTCGGGACGACGTTCAAAATCCTCTTCCCGGCCGTCGAGGCGGCCCCGACCCGGGCGGCCGAGAGCCGCCCGAGCTTCCCGCTCCGCGGGACGGAGACGGTGCTGCTGGTCGAGGACGAGGCGGGGGTGCGGAAGGTCGCCCGCATCGCCCTCCAGGCCCAGGGCTACACGGTCCTGGAGGCGGCCGGCGGCGCCGACGCCGTGCTCGCGGCCGACCGCCACCCGGGGCCGATTCACCTGGTGGTGACGGACGTGGTGATGCCCGAGATGGGCGGCCGGCAGCTGGCCGACGTGCTGCGGTCGCGCCACCCCGGCGTGCGGGTGTTGTTCATGAGCGGCTACACCGACGACGCGGTGATCCGGCACGGCATCATCGCCCACACCGACCACTTCCTGCAGAAGCCGTTCACCCTGCTGGGGCTGGCGAAGAAGGCGCGGGCGGTGCTGGACGGCCCGGCCTGACGGCGGCCCGGCTACGCCGGCGGCGGCTCGGCGCCGGGCGGCGGCGTCCCCTTGCCGGCGGCGATGTGCCCGGCCCGGCCGCGGGCGTACTCCTCGGCCGAGAGCGCGTCGAGGTCGGCTTCCTGGCGAAAGATTTGTTTCAGGATGGGGATGCACCACCCGCAGCCGGTGCCGGCCCCGCCGCACTCCGACAGCTGGCTCGGCACCCGCGGCTGGTGCAGCCGCGCCCAGTTCACCAGCTTCCGCCGGGTGACGTGGAAGCAGAGGCAGACCTTGTCGTCGGGGTTCATGGCACACGTCCGCGGGGCGGTCGAAGTAGCAGGCATACCCTGCCGAAATCCCCGGCTCGGGGCCGGTAGCCGCGGGCTTCAGCCCGCGCCCACCTGCGGCGGAGTACGAGGGAGTCACGCCCCTGTGACACCGCCCGCGTCGCGCGGGCTGAAGCCCGCGGCTACCGGCCCCGAGCCGCCGGCCGCGTCGTGAGGATTTCGACAGGGCCTGCCTGCTACTTCGACCAACCCCGGTCTCACACCGGCATCGGGTCGGCGTGGTAGACGAAGTGCGGCCGACCCTCCGCGTCCGGCCAGTGGGCCGTCTTCGGGACGCCCAGCGCCTCGTAAATCGTCGCCGCGAAGTTCTCCGGCGTCTGCGGCGCGTCGGCCGGGTAGCCGCCGTTCTTGTCGCTCGCCCCCACGACCCGGCCGCCGCGGACGCCGCCGCCGGCCAAGAACACGCTCTGCACCGCCCCCCAGTGGTCGCGGCCCGGCCCCTTGTAGTGCTGCGTCAGCGTGCTGATTCGCGGCGTCCGCCCGAACTCGCCCGCCATCACAATCAGCGTGCTGTCCAACAGCCCGCGCCCGTCCAGGTCGTCGAGCAGCGCCGCGAGCGCCCGGTCGGTCGGCGGCAACAGCTTGTCCTTCAGGTGCGGGAAGGCGTTGCCGTGCGTGTCCCACGTCTCGTTGTTGCCGAGGTTCACCTGCACCAGGCTCACCCCCGCTTCGACCAGCCGGGCCGCCGTCAGCAGCGACCAGCCGAACGCGTTGCGGCCGTAACGGTCCAGGTCGCGCGGGTCGGCGTGGTCGAGGTCGAACGCCCGCCGCACCCGGCCGTCGGTGAGGAGCGACACCGCGTCCTGCCGGCGGCGGTCGAACCCGGCCGCGGCGGCGTCGAGGTGCGTGCGCTGGCGGTCGATGTCGGCGAGGAGGCTGCGGCGGCCGCCGAAGCGGGCGGGGTCGATGCCCTCGGGAAGCGTCAGGTCGGGGATGGTGAAGCGGAGCCGCTTGGGGGGGAACGGCCGCTGCTGGTGGTCGAACTCGTGGGTGGGGTAGGCGCCGTACGCCTTCGGCTCGAACGCGGACGCTTCGAGGAACCACGGGTCGCGCTGCCGGCCCATGCTGCCGGCGAACTGGCCGGGAAGGGTGCGGCCGCTGTTGTGGACGATCTTGTCGGGCAGCACGACGGCCGGCGGCAGGTTGTTCCGCGGCGGCAGCACGGCCCCGGCGACGGCGGCGAGGGCCGGGTGGTCGGTGGGCAGCGGCTTGCTGGGGTTGAAGCCCGGCGGCGCGTCGGAGCGGCCGGTGAGCATGATGTGGTGGCCGAGCGAGTGGTCGTTGGAGCGGTGCGTGAGCGAGCGGACGAGCGCCCACTTGTCGGACCGCGCCGCGAGGAGCGGCAAGTGCTCGGTGATCCGCACACCCGGGGTGCGGGTGGCGGTGGTGCCGAACTCGCCGCGGACGGCGTCGGGGGCGTCGGGCTTGGGGTCGAAGCTCTCGTGCTGGGCGAGGCCGCCGGAGAGGAATACGTAGATGACGGCGCGGGCGGGGTGGCGTCCGCTGCCGGCGGCGCGGAGGAGCTGGAGTTCGGCGGTGCCGAGCCCGAGGAGGCCGACGGCGCCGGCCTGGAGCGCTCCGCGGCGGGTGGGGGCGGGGTGGGAGAAGGGTGTCATGGCTTGAGTATGCCGGGGCGCGGGGCCGGCCGCAAGCGCGGACCGGGGGATCCGATCAGTCCCGGTCCGGGACGCCCGGGAGGACGGCCCGGCCGGACACCGGAACGCCGGCGGCCGCGGCCCCCGTCATGAGTTCGAGCCCCAGTTCGATGTGGGACGGGTAGTCGTCCCGGAACACGGTCTGCCGGTCGTCGGCGGTGTCCACCACGAACCGGATGATGGTGAACGGCGACCCGGGCGCGGCCCGCACCGTGTTCGACTCGACCCGGACCTCGGTGATGTCGGCCCAGGGGTACAACGCCCGGTCGGTGGCGGTAAGGACGGCGAACCCGCGGTCGTACAGGAGGAGGTACTTCTGCCGGTTGAGGAGCCAGCGGACGACCAGCGCCACGCACCCGCCCAGCGCCGCCACGGCGACCAGGGCCGCGACGACGCCGCCCACGACCAAGTCGTCGTCGGTCTCTTCGGGGAGGACCAGCGTGATGAGGGCGTACGCGCCGGCGGCGAGGAAAACCATCGGACAGAGGATCGGCCCGACGGCCGCCCACTGACTGTCCCCGTAGCCGCCCGTGTTCCGGTACGCCGCCCGGAGGGTCCCGAACTCCCGGAGTTTCCGCGGGAGGCGGTCCGCGAACCCGGGCGGCGGGCCGGCCTCGACCAGCGACCGCGCGTTCGCCTCGGTCTTGCGGCAGTGCTCCCAGACGCGGCGGACACTGGAGACGGGGTCGCGACGGTCCTCGGCCCGGGCCGCCGCCGGGCCGGCGGGCTCGTCCACGTCCCAGAAGTTGAACGGGTCGGCGGGCGGGGCGGGGACCGGTTCGGGCTGCGGGGGGCGGGCGGGAGCGGCCGGGGCTGCGGGGGCGCGCAGCTTCGCGCCGCACGCCGGGCACTTCAGCACCTTCCCGGCGGCCGTGGCCGGCGCCCGGAGAACCTTCCCGCACCCGCAGTCCACCCGGATCGACATGGGACTCGTCCCGTGAAGGGAGACCGATCGGTCCGACTATTTTACCCGTCTCCGGGGAGAGCGATCATACCGGATCGGGGTGATCCGTCGCCGTGGCCCGTCCCGGGGCGTTCAACCTATTGCAAACGTGGGAGGGGGTTGTCTCTAAACGACTTAGGGAATCAGGGGATAGGTGCCGCGGGCGGATCGTCCGACTTGGGTCGATCTAATATCCGCCTGACAGCCCCAAACCTCAGCGATTCCGTGAGC
>DASPHQ010000516.1:0-7353 GCA_035629595.1 Urbifossiella sp.
AGCCACGCCCACTCGCCGCCCTTCTCCGCCCGTTCGACCGCCTCGTTGAACCGCGTCAGGTCGGCCGGCTGGAGGCGGTTCCGCTTCGGGTCGCCGGGGTGGTACGCGGACCGGGCGAAGTCCAGCACCTGCTTCTTCATCGCCTCGTCGGTGAACGGCCACGGCGGCCGGCCGGAGCGGAGGAACTCGTGGTGCAGTCGCGCCGTGTTCCAGTGCGTGCGGCTGGCGTCCTCCTCGCCCTTCCACTTCAGGATCAGCGCCCCGCGCTCGTCCGGCGGCAGCGCCTTCAGCTTCTGCCGCTGCGCCGCGGGGAGGCCGGCCACCCACAGCGTCCCGCGGGTGTCGTCGATCGCCTCCAGCCGGTCGTCCGCGGCGGGGATCGCCAGGATTTTCTTGCGGTCGGCGTCCGACAGCCGCTGCAGCCACGCCGCGTACACCTCCAGCACGCGGAGGAGCTTGTCGCGGCGGGCGTCGGGGAGCGCGTGCAGCTGGTGGTCGAGGTGTCGGAGCTTGTCCTGCCGCTCCGCGGGGAGGTCGCGGAACACCTTCACCAGCGCGTCCAGCTCCTTGCCGTCGGGTTTGTCGGGCTCGACCGGCGCGGCCGACGGCACCCCCACGTCGTCGCCGAAGCGGTCCGGCTCGGCCAGCTTCTCGACGAACTCCAGGTCGTCGGCCGCGGCGTAGAGTGCCAGCCGCTCCACGACGCGGTAGTCGGCCAGCGGCAGCGTGTCGGCCGTCGGTTCGGGCGGCAGCGGCGGCGCGGGGAAAAGGTACGTCCGGGCCGCGGCGGTGCCGAGGTAGCCAGCGCCGAGCGACACGCCGACCAGCAGCATCAGCGCCAGCGCCCACGCCCCCGACCGCGGCGGCGGCACCGGCGTCAGCACCAGCGTGCCCGTCCCGGACGGCGGCGACACCGGCACCGACACCGGCGGCGCGGCCGGCGACGACTTCACCGCGGGAATCCGGTCGAGGGTGCGGCTGGCGAACGCCGGCGACGGCTCCGGCTTCGGCAGGAAGTCGAGCAGGTCGTAGGAGCGCTTCAGCGCCTCGGCGCGCGCCCGCAGCGCCGGGTCGGCGGCGAGGCGCGCCTCCACCCGCCGCGCTGCGGCGGCGTCGAGTTCGCCGTCCAGGTACGCCACGATCTCGGCCTCGGCCGGGTCCGCGTCGTCCGGCGGGTCGCTCGGGTCGTCGGCCATCGGCGTCAGTCCTCCGGCCCGTCGTCCGGCGGCGGGGCGTCGCCGTCCATGTAGATGTACCCCTGCAGCGCCTCGCGCAGCTTCACCCGGGCGCGGCTCAACAGCGACTTCACCGCCTTCGTGCTCAGCCCCATCACGTCGGCGATGTCGGCGTAGTTCATGTCCTCGAACTTGTTCAGCACGATCGCCACCCGCTGCCGCTCGTTCAGGCCGTCCAGCGCCCCGCGGATCACGTCCGCTAGCTCCTGCTGCTGCAGGTGGTGCGCCGGCGGGGCGTCGCGCGTCTGGGCGGGCGTATGGCTCGGGACCGCGGCGTCGCCGGTGCTCTGCTGGACCTCCAGCGGCACGGCCGGGCGGCGCTTCCGGTCGCGCAGGGCGTTCAGCGCCAGGTTGTTGGCGATGGTGAACAGCCAGGTGCTGAACTTCGCCCGCGGCCGGTACTTCTTGCGCGTCCGGTACACCCGCAGGAACACCTCCTGGGCCAGGTCCTCGGCCTCGTCCGGGCTGCCGACCAGGTGGTGCATCACGCCGACGAGGCGGTGCTGGAACCGCTCCACCAGCTCGGCGAAAGCGGCCGCGTCGTCGTCCCGGACCCGGAGCATCAGCCGGATGTCCGGGTCGCGCAGGGCCATCAGCGAGCTGGTGTGGCCGATCGACATGGGGCCGCGGGTGGGAACAAGAGAGCCGGTGCGGCCCTCCCGCGAGTGTAGCAACAGAACACCGCCCGCGACAGACGCACCGCCGAATCCTCATTTTGGTCGAAATTATTGTTTCCGCCGCGCCTGCCACCGGGTCGCGGAAACAAGTGTATCGTTCGCAGCAACGACCGTTCGCATCACGCACCGGCCGGCGAGTCGCCGCTACTTCCCACGGCAGTTACGGTTGCGGCCGCCTCGGCCTCGGCCCGGCGCCGCAGCTGCCCGCAGGCGGCGTCGATCTCCGAACCCTTCCGCTTGCGGACCTTCACGCTCACGCCCGAGCGTCGGAGCGTGTCGATGAAGTTCGTCAGGTCGCCGTCCTTCGGACGCCGGTACGGCAGCCCCTCCACGTCGTTCCACGGGATGAGGTTCACGTGCGCCTTGCGGCCGGTGAGCAGGCGGCCGAGCTCGCGGGCGTGGTCGGCGCGGTCGTTCAGGCCGCCGAGCACGACGTACTCGTACGTCACCTGCCGGCCGGTCTTCTCGAAGAAGTCGTCGGCCGCCTCCAGGATGGCGCGGATGCCCGTCTTCTCGTTCGTCGGCACGATGCGGGTGCGCAGCGCGTCGTTCGGGGCGTGGAGCGACACGGCGAGGCTGTACTGCTTGCCGACCTCCGCCAGCCGCTTGATCTTCGCCGGCAGCCCGACGGTGGAGATGGTGACGTGCCGCGCCCCGATGCCGAGCCCCTTCGGGTCGCCCGCGACCTCCAGCGCTTCGAGGAGGTTGTCGAGGTTCGCCAGCGGCTCGCCCATGCCCATGACAACAATGTTCGTGAGGCGAGTGGGTAGGTCGGCGCGGCCGGAGTCGCCCTCGTTCCGGGTCTGGTTGCGCAGCCGCAGCAGCTGTTCGAGAATCTCACCGACGGTGAGGTTGCGGACGACGCCGTTGATGCCGCTGGCGCAGAACACGCAGCCCATGCCGCAGCCGACCTGGGTGCTGACGCACGCCGTCGCCCGGCCCTCGTCCTGGATCAGCACGCACTCGATCATCCGGTCGTCGGCGAGCCGCAGGACGAGCTTGTGCGTGTCGTCGCCGGCCTTGAGGTGCCGTTCGACGCGGGTCGAGAACAGCGCGAACGACGCGGCCAGCTCGGCGCGGAGGCCGACCGGCAGGTCGGTCATGGTGTCGAACGACTCGGCGCGGTTGGCGAACACCTGGCGGCGGATCTGCCCGGCGCGCATCGGCGGCTGGTTCCGCTCGGCGAGCCAGGCGCGGAAGTCGTCGGCCGGCGTGTCGAGGAGGCCCGGGAGGCGGGCGGGGGCGGCGGCGAGCGGCAGGGGTGCGGACATGGGGTAATTGTACACGGTGCTCGGTAGCTTGGGGTTCCGCCGCTTGCGGCGATGCAGGGTAAGCCCTGCATCGCCGCAAGCGGAAAAACCACGAACTTTCGTTTTCTTCATCTTGACTTTCGATTCGTTCATCTCAATAATCCGCACATCAAGTTTCGGTTTTCACAACAGTGGGAACGGCGCATGGTCCCCGTCTGGTTCGCCGAGCTGGGCGACGAGGACCGCGAGTTCGTCCGCCGGTTCGTGCTCGCGTCCGGGTCGCTGAAGGAGCTGGCGGAGGCGTACGGCGTGTCGTACCCGACCATCCGGGTGCGGCTCGACCGGCTCATCGCCAAGGTGACGGCGGCCGAGGAGGCCCGCACGGCCGACCCGCTGGAGCGGAAGGTGAAGGTGCTGGTGGCGGAGGGGGTCATCGACGCCGGCGTCGGCCGGCAGTTGCTCGCCGCGCACAAGGCGAGCCTAACCAAGGGGGGCGGGTAATGGCCGCGGAGCCGTGGGTCGATCCGGTGGTGATGACGTGGGTCGGGAGCCTCGGCGGCTCTCTCGTCGGGCTGTGGGGCGCGGCCCTCGGCGTGGCCGGGGGCGTGCTCGTCCCGAAGGGGAAGGGCCGGCCGTTCGTGTTCGGGATGCTCGGGCTCGGCGTGGTACTCGGGTCGCTCGTCCTCGCCTTCGGCGTGGCGGCGGTCTCGGCCCAACAGCCGTATGCCGTGTGGTACCCGCCTGTGCTCATCGGCGGACTGCTGCTCGGGTTGTCCGTCCCGTTCGTGTTCGTGATGCGGAACCGCTACCGCCAGGTGGAGCTGCGTAAGATGCGGGCGGAAGAGTTGTCGTGACCGACGGCCCGGAGGGGAGTAACCCGATGCGCCCGTTGTTCCTCCTCCTCGCCGTCATCGCGCTGCTCCAGTTTTCGCTCGCGCCCCGCCGGCTGCCGCGCGACACCGACTTCGACAACACTTCGCCCGCGGCCCGCGGGCAGCCGCGCGACCCCGACTTCGACACCACCCGGACCGCCGACCGGCGCGGCGAGAAGTTGCCGCCCGGCGTGGTGGCTCGGCTCGGCGGGCGCGGGCCGGGCGGGAGCCTGGGGGCGGCGTTCTCGCCCGACGGCCGGCTGGTCGCGTTCGTCGGCCCGGAGCGCGACACGCACGTCTGGGACGTGACGACGGAAACGGAACTGCACCGTCTCCCGCACGACAACCCCGCGAACTTCCCGACCAACAACGACCGGCGTACCTTCAGCGCCGACGGCCGGCTCCTGTTCGGCGACGGCGGCGCGGTCTGGGACGTGACGAGCGGGAAGCGCGTCGCGCGCTTCGGCCCGTTCCCCAAGGGCTTCACCAGCCTCCTCGCGTACCCGACCACCAGCCCCGACGGCAAGACGCTCGCGTACGCCACCACCCAGCACGGGCATTACGGCGCCGAGGTGGTGCTGTACGACATTGCCTCGCGGCGCGAACTGCGCCGCTTCGGCAAAGACACCCGGGTCCAAGGGCCGCTGGCATTCTCACCGGACGGGCGCACGCTTGCCGCGGGGAAGTGCTCGTGGGAACTGCCCGAGGCGCTCGGCTGGCGGGGCCGCCCCCGCCCGCCGCGGCCGCCCGAGGACTACGGCGGCGTCCTGCTGTTCGACACGGCGACCGGCGCGAGGACGGCCGAGGTGTTCTCGAAGGACTTCTACGGGTGGTCGCTGGTCGGCTTCTCCCCGAACGGGGCGACCTTGTACCTGACGGACCGCAAGACCATCACCCCGTTCGACGTGGCAACCCGGACGCCTGGCGAGCCGTTCGGTTCCGTCAGCTGGTCGGGTGCGGCGGTCGTGCCGGACGGGCGGGCGATCGTGGCCACGTACCCCGGAGGGGCGCTGGCCGTCTGGGGCACGGACGGGAAGGAGATCGCCCGCGTCGATGAGCCGCGGCGAATCGTCTACGACGTGGTGCTGTCGCCCGGCGGGCGGTGGGCGGCGACCACGACGACGGACGGGCCGGTGTTGGTGTGGGACGTGGCGGCGTTACGAGCCGGGAAGCGGTAGCGGGGGTTGCACCGCCGCAAGCGGCGGGGCTATTCCTTCCGCGCCGCGGCGTCGAACGCCTCCGCCTCGCGGACCGAGACTAGCCCGTCGCGGTCGGCGTCCATCGCGTCGAACTCGGCCCGGGTGCCGACGAACTCGGCCCTCGACACGTCGCCGTCGGCGTTCCGGTCCAACTTGCGGAACCACGTCGGCCCGGCCTGAGGCCCGCGGGCCGCCGCCGCTGCCGGCGTGTCGGGCGCCAGGAACACCGCCTGCCGCTCCGCCGGCCGGCCGAGCCGCAACACCGCCGTCGGCATGATCGCCGCCTTCGTGATCGCCTCCACCCGCCCGTCCGTCCCCGGCGGCTCCAGAATCGCCAGTCGGTCCCACGCCGTCCGCAGCTCGCGCACCGACAGCCGGCCGTCGCGGTTGTCGTCGAGGAGCTGGAACAGCGTCGGCGTCTGCACCGCGGGGGTGAGGGACACGGCCGGTGCCGCGAACGCCTCGAACAGCGTCAGGTGCGCTGCCAGCTCCACCCGCGTCAGCTTGCCGTCGGCGTCGGCGTCGGCCGGGTCGAACAGGACGCGGAGGAGTTGGTACCGCGGGGCGTTCACGCCGCCCAGGTCGGCGTCGGTGACGAACGCCTTCCCCTTCGCCGCCGCGTCGTACATCGCCAGGAACTGCGCCCGGAGGCCAGTCCCGCGGCCCAGGACGTTCGCCCCCGCGACCGCCGACAGTTCGATCGGCTGCCGGCCGTGGCGGAGCACCAGCCGCCGCGGCTCCGTCTGCGCCACCGTGAACCCGCGCTGCTTCAGCACCGCCGGGTCGGTCGTCACTGTGGCACGGCAGTCCTCCGCCTTCGGCGCGAACGACAGCGTGACGTCGGCGTCCGCCGGGTCGGTCCACCAGCGGGCGATCTCGCCGCCGGTCGCGCGGCCGAGCTTCGTCCATTCGTACCCGGTGCGGACGCGGAACCGGATCGCCTCCGGCGCCTCGCCCGCGCGGAACACGGCGACCGGCTCCGGCGGGGCCGCGCCGCCGCGTTGCGGGGCCGCGAAGCCGCCGAATCCGGTGCCGAGCACCTCCGTCAGGTTCAGGCACTCGTCCTCGTCGGTGTCGCGGGCGACGACCAGCCGCTCGGCCGCGGCGACCTCGGCGCGGGTGAGCTTGCCGTCCTTGTCGGCGTCGAGGAGAGCGAACAGCCCCTCGGTGGCGGCCGCGGTCTGCGGGTTCTGCGGCTGGGGCGGGAACGCCTGCGACGCGGCCGCCGCGGCCTGCCGATAATACCCGGCGAACTCGGCGAACGACACCCGGCTGTCACGGTCGGCGTCGAGCCAGGCGAGGGTCGGCAGGTCGTTCGGGAACGGGGTGTAAAACCCGTTCTGCACCAGCCCCGCGGCCGACGTGTCGGAGAACACCCGCTTCACTTCGGCGCCGGTGAGGAAGCCGCTGCTGTCGCGGTCGAACGCGGCGAACACGGTCTTCACGCTGTCGGACCAGCGCGCCGCCAACGACCGCCCCTCGTACTGCACGTGGACGGCGACGCGGATCGGCCGCTCGGGGCCGAGGACGACGAGTTCGTAGCGGTCGGCCGGCGTCGGCATCGGCGGCGGCGCGGGCGTCGCGCTCGGGATCGTGCGCGGCGGGAAGGCGAGCGCGGCGCCGCCGAGGACGAACGCGGCGGCGGCGAGTAGCGGACGGTTCACGCCACAACCTCCGTCACCGGGTTGGCGCCGCGGTCGGCGATCGGGATCGGCCGGCCGACGTTCGACATGTTCGTCTTCTCGGGGTCGATGCCGGCGACGCGGCACACCGTCGCCAGGAAGTCCGCGGCCGACACCGGACGCTCCTCCACGGTCGTGCCGTCGGCGCTGGTGCGGCCAACCGCCTGCCCACCCTTCACGCCGCCGCCGGCGATCACGGTGCTCCACGCCGGCGAGAAGTGGTCGCGGCCGCGCTGCTGGTTGATCCGCGGCGTCCGCCCGAACTCGCCGGCCCACACGACGGTCGTGCGCTCCAGCAGGCCGCGGTCCTTCAGCTCGCTCAGCAACTGCGCCCACGCCCGGTCGAGAGTGCCGCACAGGTTCCGCACCTGGTCGTGGTTGTTCTGGTGCGTGTCCCAGCCGCCGAGCGTCACCTCCACGAACGACACGCCGCGCTCG
>DASPHQ010000517.1:0-3175 GCA_035629595.1 Urbifossiella sp.
TCTCGCTCGTCGCCGGGCTGCTGAAGCCGGACGCCGGGGCGATCGCGATGCGGGGCGAGCCGGTCACCGGGCCGGGGCCGGACCGCGGCGTCGTGTTTCAGAACTACTCGCTGCTGCCGTGGCTCACCGTGGCCGACAACGTCGGGCTGGCGGTGGACGCGGTGTTCCCCGAGTGGCCGGCGGCCCGGCGGAAGGAGCACGCCGCGAAGTACATCGAGATGGTGAACCTGACCGACGCCCGGGCCAAGCGGCCGGGGCAGCTCTCGGGCGGGATGCGACAGCGGGTGTCGGTCGCCCGCGCCCTGGCGATGAACCCGGCCGTGCTCCTCCTCGACGAGCCGCTGAGCGCCCTCGACGCCCTCACCCGGGCCACCCTGCAGGACGAGTTCGAGCGGATCTGGCGGGTCGAGCGGACCACCGTCCTGCTCATCACCAACGACGTGGACGAGGCGGTGCTGCTGGCCGACAGGATCATCCCGCTCGGCGCCGGCCCGGGGGCGACGCTCGGGCCGCCGGTGCCGGTGGACCTGGAGCGGCCGCGCGACCGCGGCCGGCTCAACCGCGACGCGAGCTACCAGCGGGTGCGCAACCGCGTCATCGAGTACCTGCTCGGCGCCGGCCGGGGCGCCCGCGCGGCCGGCCCGCGGGCCAAGAAACAGGAGGTGGGGTCGTGAGCAAGTACCTCAAGCTGGTGAAGGTTGGCAAGGAGTTCCCGGCCCCGAACGGCGGGCGGTCGATCGTCGTCCGGGACTTCGACCTGACCATCGACCGGGGCGAGTTCGTCACCCTGATCGGCCACTCCGGCTGCGGCAAGTCCACCGTCCTGTCGATGCTCGCCGGGCTGACCCCGTCGTCCGACGGGTGGATGTTCCTGGACAACCAGCCGATCGTCGGCCCCGGCCCGGACCGCGGGGTGGTGTTCCAGGCCCCGTGCCTCCTGCCGTGGATGACCGCCCTGGAGAACGTCCTCCTCGGCGTGGACGAGGCCCACCGCCGGCTGCCGAGGCGCGAGCGGCGCGCGCTAGCCGCCCACTACCTCGAGCTGGTCGGCCTCGGGGACGCCCTCGACAAGCGGCCGGCGGAATTCTCGGGCGGGATGCGGCAGCGGGTCGGCATCGCCCGGGCGTTCGCCCTCGACCCGAAGATGCTCCTGCTCGACGAGCCGTAAGGCATGCTCGACTCGCTGACCCGGTTCGAGCTCCAGCAGGTGCTCATCGACCTGTGGTCGCAGGACCGCAAGACCGCCCTGATGGTCACCCACGACGTGGACGAGGCGCTGTTCCTATCCGACCGGGTGGTGATGATGACGAACGGTCCGGCCGCCCAGGTCGGCGGCATCCTCGACATCCCGTTCCCCCGCCCGCGCGACCGGGCGGCGGTCCTGGAGCACCCGGACTACTACCCGCTCCGGGAGAAGTTGATTGGCTTCCTGGAAGCCCAGGACCGGTGGTCGAAGACGACGTACATACCGGGGGAGGTGCGCGCCGCCGACGAAGCTCCGGACGACGAGCCCGCGGTTCCGACGGCCCCCGTGCGAACGGCTGACCGGGACCTGAGCGGAGCCCACCTGCCCGCCGGGTGATCGACAGGTCACCACGGACAGGGCGAGTACCCTGTGACGGGATCAGCACGAGTACACGCGGACGACTGGCGCGAGCTGTTGTAACCTGTTCTTCCAGGGGAGCTTGGAGTACGGTTGCGAACTCGCGCCGTGTCAGTCGTTTACACCGACACCCCGGGGAGAGACGCCCCGGGGTGTTCGCGTTTCCCGCCCTTGTTCCGCAAGGGTTTGGTGCTTACGGGACGCGAGGGAAAGTCTCAGACTGGGTGGTCGGTTGGTGGAACGAGGAGCCCCGGTGTGGGTGGTTGGGGGTGGAGGGGCGGAAAGCCTCGCGCTCTCGGGAGAGTCGAGAGGGGTCAGTGAACAGCTTTGAGCCGCGGGTTGACAGCGTCGTGTGACCACGGGCGGTCGCGTCCTTGACCACACGAGGGCAGGCGACGATACTCACGTGTCGCCCGACCCAGGCTCCGTCGCGTGAATCCTCCAGAAGATCCGGCCCCAGCCCTGGTCCGGTTCCGCCCGTACCTCCTTCTCCTCGCCCGCTTCCACCTGGGCGGCCGGGCCGACATCGACCCCTCCGACGTCGTCCAGCAGACCCTGCTCGACGCCCACCGCGGGCTGGGTGCCTGCCGCGCGGGGACGGACGCCGAGCGCGCCGCCTGGCTCCGCCGCGTCCTGGCGAACACCGTGGCCGACGCGGTCCGCGCCCGCCGGCGGGGGAAGCGGGACGCCGCACGCGAGGTGCCGCTCGACGACGCCCTCGCCGCGTCGTCCGCCCGGCTCGGCGGCTGGCTGGCCGCCCCCGGCCCGTCCCCCTCCCAGGAGGCCGACCGGCACGAGCAGGCCGTGCGCCTCGCCGCCGTCCTCGCCGCGCTCCCCGAGGCCGAGCGCGAGGCGCTGGTCCTCCAGCACTGGTACGGGCTGACCGTCGCCCAGATCGGCGAGCTCCTCGGCCGCACCCCGGCGGCCGTGGGCGGGCTCCTCAAGCGCGGGCTCGCCCGGTTGCGGGAGCGGATGGCGGCCCCGGCCGCCGAATCCTGAATCCGCGCGCCCGGCCGCCGCCCCGATGACGCCAGTACCTGTGGCGGACCAGGCGACCCCACCCACGGTAAGGGCGAGACATGGCGGACCAAGACGAACAGACCCCCGACCGCGAGGAGCGGGTGGGGGAGGCGGTGGCGTGGTACTACCGGGCGGCCGAGGCCGGGGCGGTGCCCGACCCGGCCGCGTTCCTCGCCCGGTTCCCCGACCTGCGACCGGAACTGGAGTCGTTCCTGGCCGACAAGGCCGCGTTCGACCGCGCCGCCGGCCCGCCCGCGGTGGCGCGACCGGACCCGGACGCCACCGCCCCGCCTACGCCCGTTGGCGACACGGCCACCTTCCCCCCGGACGGCAACCCGGACGCGACCCTCGCGCACCCCGGCACGACCGCCGACGCGCCGCTCGGGCTGGTCCGGTACTTCGGGGACTACGAGCTGTTGGCCGAGATCGCCCGCGGCGGGATGGGCGTCGTGTACCGGGCGCGGCAGGTGCGGCTCAACCGCCTGGTCGCGCTCAAGATGATCCTGGCCGGGCAGCTCGCCAGCGCGACCGACGTCCGGCGGTTCCACGCCG
>DASPHQ010000518.1:0-3037 GCA_035629595.1 Urbifossiella sp.
GCCTTGGGCTGAACCTTCGGGACCAGCAGCATCCGGACCCGCGGCTTGGCCTGGTCAACCTCCCAGATCCTCATGCTGCGATCCCAATCGGTGACGGGCCCCTCCCCGTCGTCGGGCGCCAGGAGGGACAGGTCAGCCCACCCCGAAACGACGAGCACCCGCTTCGCGCCGGGGCTCACGGCGACCGCATCCGGGGACGACCCGAGGACGAGTGGGGGCCGTATCTCCCGTCCTGTATTGACGTCCGTGACCCGTACCCGGTGGACCGGATTCTCGCCATCAGTCACTTCGGCAGTTGCCAGGACGCGTCCGCCCGGACAGGTCCAACACGGCAAGTTCGATCTGCTGAGAGGGGAGAATGCCTCCGGTGGCAGCGCTGCGGGGCGCAGGGTGTTGACCACCCGACCGCTACCGGTGTCGAACACGGCGCCTGGGACGGCGGGCAGCCGGCGCGAATCCACGGAACCCGGGGCCGAGTCCCTCGCCGCGCAAGGTGGGATCACCAGCCGTGTGCCGTCCGTCGAAAAGGTCGCGTTCGCGGTCAAACCGACACTATCCAGCCACAGAGAAGGCGGGCCGCTCACCTGTGCCGGTGTACATCGGCCGGCCGCGAACCCCGGCGCGCCGGCGGTGTCGAGGCGCACTTCCGACTGCCACGGGTGCGCGAGCCGGTCGAGGTAGTGCCACTCCCACCCGCGCAGGTCGGTCTTGCCGGGCTTCGGCCGCGTCTCGTCGAGCAGTTCCAGCAACCGGGCCGTGCGGTACTCGTTCGCCGCGGTGCCCGCCTGGTGCGCCTGGCTGGCGTACAGCAGCGCCGCCGTCGCCTCCTGCTCCGCCTTCAGTTCGTCGGCCCGGGTGTCGGCGTCCTTGCGGGCGTCGTCCGCGTCCTTCTCCCGGGCCAGAGCGTTCACCCGCTCGCCGTCCGCCTTCACCGCGAAGAACACCGACACGGCCGTCCCCGCGGCGAGCAGCACGCCGGTGAGGACCAGGAGCGACGCCACCGCCGGCGCCCGCTTCGCCCACCGCCAGAGGCGCTCAGCGCTCCCCACGCGGCGGGCCGTGATCGTGCGGCCGTCGAGGAATCGCCGCAGGTCGTCGGCCAGCGCCGCGGCGCTCTGGTAGCGAGCCGCCGGGTCGCGGGCCGTCGCCTTCAGCACGATCGTTTCCAGGTCGCGCGGGATGGACGGGCTCACGGAGCGAGGCCGCGGCGGGTGCGCGTCCATCACCTGCTGCAAGAGCTTGGCCCGGTTCTCGGCGCTGAACGCCGGCCGCAGCGTCAGCAGCTCGTAGAGGGTGAGGCCGAGGGCGTATACGTCGGCCCGATGGTCGCCGGCGCCGTCGAATCGCTCCGGCGCCATGTACCGCAGTGTGCCGACGATGTCGCCGGCGTGGGTCAGGTCGTCGGCGTCGGCGCTCTTGGCGAGGCCGAAGTCGGTAACCCACACGGTGCCGGTCGGGTCCAGCAGCAGGTTCGCCGGCTTCACGTCGCGGTGGAGTACCCCCTGCCCGTGGGCGTAGGCCAGCGCGTCGGCGACTTGAGCGCCGATGCGGGCGACCGTCGCCCAGTACCCGCTTCCGCCGGACGCTGTACCGGAGAGTGCGGGCGAGGGGGAGGCGGACGACCCCGTCGGAATCCCCTCTGGGGGGGCGGTGAACGAGCCGGTCAGCAGCGCGCCGGCGACCTCGGACACCGCTGGCGGCGCCGCCGGCAGCAGGGCGGAGTTCTCCTTCAGCCGCCGGACCTCGGTGATGACGGCGTCGAGCGGGTGGCCGGGGATGAACTGCATGGCGTAGAAGTGCCGCCCGTCCGCCTCGCCGACGCCGAACACCGGCACGATGTTCGTGTGGTGCAGCCGCGCCGCCGCCCGCGCCTCGCGGCGGAAGCGCTCCAGCCGCTTCGGGTCGGCGATGGCCTCGGCCGGCAGGAGCTTCAGCGCGACGTGGCGGCCGAGCGACTCCTGCACAGCTTCGTAGACGACGCCCATGCCGCCGTGGCCGACGCGGCGGAGGATGCGGAACTCGCCGACGCGGTCGGGGTCGGTGGGGTCGGCGGCCGCTTCGAACGCCCCGGTGTGGTCGCCGGGCGCCGGCTTCAGTTGCTCCATCTCGACGAGCGCCGGGAACAGCTCGCGCACCTGCTCGGCGAGCTCCGGGTGGCGGGCGGCGTAGTCGTCGATGGCCGGGTGTTCGCCGCGGCGGAGGCGGCTGACGAACTCCTCGGCGAGGCGGTCGAGGGGGTCGCGGTCGGCGGACGAGTCGGTCACGGGCGTTCCTCCCGGGTCGCGGCTACGAGTGTACCTGCGCGCGCGGCCGCGGCGTCCACCGGAAATCCGGCGCGACCGACATTGTGTCCAGGCGTATAGTATGGTGGTATTCCTTCCACCACTCGGAGGACGGGCCGTGACGAACAGCGAAATCGCCCGCGAGCTCCGCACCCGCGCCGCCGAGCTGGCCCGCGCCGGCGACAACCTGTACCGCGTGCGGGCGTTCCGACAGGCGGCGATGGCCGTGCTGGCGCTGCCAGATCCGGTCGCCGAGCTGGTCGCCGCCGCCGGCCCGAAGGCGCTGGCGAGCCTGCCGGGGATCGGCCGGAGTCTGGCCGATACGATCGCCGGCCTTGCCGCGGAACAACTTGCGGCGTGAGCGACACTCCAACATAGATTCCTCCAGTTGACTCAATGCTTCTGGGACTGGGTCCCCCTCTCGCCTGGAACCAAGTGTCGCGGTCCGAACGACGGTCGTCGGCTACACTTCTCCCATGACCCGCGCCGACATGCTCGCCCGCGCGGCCGACCGCCGCGACCCCTGGGACGTGGTCGTGGTCGGCGGCGGCGCCACCGGCGCGGGCGTCGCCGTGGACGCCGCCGCCCGCGGCTATTCCGTCCTGCTGGTGGAGCGCGGCGACTTCGGCAGCGGCACGTCGAGCCGGAGTACGAAGCTCGTTCACGGCGGCGTCCGCTACCTGCGGCAGGGGAACCTGGGCCTGGTGCGCGACGCCCTCCGCGAGCGCGGCCGGCTCCGCCGCAACGCCCCGCAC
>DASPHQ010000519.1:0-3161 GCA_035629595.1 Urbifossiella sp.
CCGACCCCAGGAACAACTCCGCCTGCGTCCGCAACGCGTGAGCCTCCTGCGCCCGGCCGGCCTCCGAGGTCATCCGGTACGGCCCCTCGAACATCAGGATCACCACCTTGCCGTTCGCGTGGGTCAGCGAGACGCCGAAGAAGTAGTCCTTCTCCCCGTTCCGCCCGTCGCCCATCTTCCGCCAGTGCGGCCGGCCGTGGCGGTTCGGCCCGGTCTGCTCGTCCGCGTTCGACATCCGCTCGGTCGCCCACTTCCGCTTGCCCCCCTCGACGGCCGCGTCGAAGTGTGCGTCGGTCGCCGGGCGCACCTCCGCGACCGCGGCAACGATGACGGGGCGCGGACACCGGAACTCGGCGAGGACGTTCACGTTTTCCCGCTGAACCCACCCCTCGGTCGGGATGGTGACCTCGAGCCCGTGCTCCTCCGACCGCCAGGCCCGCGGCGTGCCGGCGGCGGGCGTGAGGACGCCGATTCCGGTGACCAGCAGGCCCGCCCCACAGAACAAGTTGATCGGCCCGAGGATGAATCCGAGCACGGGGAACCGGGCGTCCGGCTCGCGTCGCCGGGCTCCGACGGCCCAGGCGGCCAGCCCGAGCGACGCGACGGCCAGCACGATCGTGACTACACCACAGGCCGCGAGGGAGGCGGTCTCACTTGGCTCTCGGAAGGCCGGGCCGAGGAGGGCGGGAACGAACGCGGCCACCCCGCACGCCGCCGCCAGGGTTCCGAGTCGGGCGGTCCGGCTGGTGTGATTCCGCGCCCGCAGTACCACGGCGGCGGACGCGGCCGTGAGCGCGACCATCAGGAAGGCCTGTCCGAAGAGCATGAGGGCGTACCTGAATGGCTGTCGCACACGTCGGTTCGGCGTCGGGTGACGGTGCGTCGTCAGTTCCCGACCGGGAAGCACGCGAGATTCCCCTCGCGGTCGCGGCAGAACACCCGCCCGCCGGCCAGCGCGACGTGCGGCCACGCCACCGACCCGAAGATGCGGTCGCGCACCGCCAGCTCGGTGTACGCCGCCGGCGACCGCGCCGCGCCCTCCACCAGCGCCAGCTTCCCGCTGCCGCCGTACACGACCAGCCGGCCGTCGGCGGTCGCCACGCACGAGCCGGCGTCGCCGAACGCCCCGCCCTCCCAGCGCTGCTCGCCGGTCTCCCAGTCCAGGCACCGCACCCGCTGCCACGCCACGTAGACGTGCCCACCGACGATCACCGGGGTACACACCTTCGCCGGGAACCGCTTCCGCCACACCTCGACCGCCCCGGCCAGCGTCACCCGCAGCTTGCAGATCGCGTTCATGTTGTAAGCCGACGTGACCAGCACGAAGTTGTCCCGCACCGCCGGCGACGCCACGTTGTTGGCGAACTCCGTCTCCCACGGGAAGGTCGCGACCGTCTTGCCGGCGTTCGCCGCGTCGAGCCGCACGACGGCCAGTTGCCGCAGCGTCAGAACGGCCACGCACGGCACGCCCTCGACCGTGATCGGCACCGGCCCGGCGGTGTGGCCGGCCTCGTCGGTCAGCTCGGACCGCCACGCCTCCTTGCCGGTCCGCTTGTCGAACGCGACCAGGGTGCCGCGCGGCGAACCGACCTCGACCAACACCCAATCCCCGAGGACGAGCGGGCTCGACGTGTACCCGTAGTCGCGGACCGGCGACCGCCCGATCTTCGGCCGCTGCTTCGCCCCGTAGGCGTCGTACAGGTTGAGCGCCCACACCTCCTTGCCTGCCGCGGCGGTGTCGCGGCAGCGCAGGTCGCCGTCCAGGGCGAGGGTGTAGACGAACTTCGACTGCGGGTCGTACTCGGGCGTGGACGACGGGCCGGAGTAGAAGCCCTCGTCGCCGGCGTGGAAGCGGCCGTAGAGCGGGGCGGCGTGCTGGGCCGTCCACACGGTCTTGCCGTCCCGAACGTCGAGGCACCGGAGCGCGTCGTTTCCCCCCGCACGACCGAAAGCGTACACGTGGTCGCCGACGACAATCGGCGAACTAGCCCCCGCGCCGACGCTGACGGTCCACGCGGGTCGGTCGGGGAGCCACCGCCCGTCCTTCCATCCGGACGGCTCGTCGGTGCGGCCGTCCCGCGTCGGCCCCCGCCAGTGCGGCCAGTCCGCCGCGGCGAGCGGTGCGGCGACAAGGGCGGCTAACAGAACGCAGGTCGGGGAACGCGGCATCAAGGGTCTCGGGTCAGCGGGGGAGCGTGCGGACGAGGCCGAGGGCGGCCCAGCCGGTGCCCCAGTGGACCGTCACGTCGTTCGTCTTGTCCGGCCGCGTTGTAAACGACTGCCGGCTGTTGCAGTCCCACGCTCCGTCCGGCCGCTGCGCCGCGAGGAGGTAGCGCCACGCCCGCCGCACGGCCGCGTCGCCGCCGTCGGCCCCCGCGGACGAGAGCGCGAACAGGACTTCGCCTGTGGTGTGCGGATAACTCTCGCCGCCGCGGACGTAGCCCCAGCCGCCGTCGGCGTTCTGCACGCCGCGCAGCTCCGCGACCAGCGCGTCGGCCTCGGCCGCGGTGCCGTAGGCACGGGCGACCAGGCCGCGCAGGGCGAGCCAGTCCACGCGGCGGCCCGCCTTCGCCCCCTTCAGGAACGCCAAGCCCTTGTCGCGCTCGGCGGCCAACCCCGTGTGGGTCGCGGCCGGGAGCTTGTCGCCGAGGCGCTCCAGCTCGCGGATCGCCAGCAGCGTCCACATCGTGTCAACCTCGTCGGCCTCGCGCTCGACCCCGGGCAGCTTCACCTGATTCCCCTCGCGCCACGAGCCGTCGGCCTTCTGCCGCTTGGCGAACAGCGTCTCGAAGAACGGATACACCTTCAGCGCGTCGGCACGAGGCGCGGTCCCGGCTTGCGACAGCACCAGGAACGCCGACGTGAGGTGGAAGCCGCCGGTCTTCTCGCCCTTGTGCTCGTCCGTGGCGCAGAAGTTGAACGCCCACGCGGTGAGGTCGTCGAGCTTGCCGCCGTCCACGGCCAGGCCGCGGGCCTTCGCCTCGGTGTGCGCCCACAGGGTGAACGGCACCTGGTGGCAAGTGACGCACTTCTTGTCGGCGCGCCACGCGGTCGAACTCGCTTCGAGAAAGCCGAGTGCCTTGCCGGCGGCGGCGCGAACGTCCGTGGCGGTGGGGGCGGCTCGCGGGGCGGGGGCGGGGTCGGCGGCCGGGGCGAGGAGG
>DASPHQ010000520.1:0-3577 GCA_035629595.1 Urbifossiella sp.
GAGCAGAAGCTCGGGTCGCGCAGGTTCGAGACGCTGAACGCCTGGCTCGCCCGGTGGTTGTGCCGCAGCCTGAGGGTGTGGCCGACCTCGTGGGCGCAGATGTACCGGAGCAGCTCACCGGTCAGGTCGTCGGGCAGGGGCAGCTTGCGGGCGCGCTCGTCGACCGCCGAGCACTGGACGAAGTACCACAGCTGGGCGAGCTTCACCACGTCGTGCCAGAAGATGATGTGCGACGAGATGATTTCGCCGCTGCGCGGGTCGTGGACGTGCGGCCCCATGGCGTTGGCGACCGGCTCGGCCACCCAGCGGATGACGGAGTGGCGGGCGTCCTCGGGGTCCCAGTTCGGGTCCTCGGCCGCGGTCGGGGCGTCCTTGCAGACGATGGCGTTCTTGAACCCGGCCTTCTCGAACACCGGCTTCCAGTCCTCGACGCCCTTCTTCAGGTACGGCCGCCACTGCTCGGGGATTTCGCGGCTGAGGTAGAAGGTGATCGGCTTGACCGGCTCGCTCACCTCGGCCGCGGCGTCCTTCTTCTCCAGCCGGTAGCGGGTGATGTACTCGCGCCCCTCGGTCCAGCCGCGCGGGTGCGAGTAGTCGGTGTACGACTCGGTGAAGTAGCCGACGCGCGGGTCGAAGTACCGCCCCATCATCGGGGTCTCCGGCAGCATCACGAGGCTCTGGTGAACGAGCGCCGTGGTGCTCTTGCCGCCGCCCCCGCCGCCGAACGGGCTGCCGAGCGCCCCGCCGCCGCCGCCGCGGAACGTCAGGAGCGATCGGGCCTCGATGTTCGTCGGGAACGCCTTGACGTCGCTGATGTACGACCGGAGTTCGTCGATGCCGCTGCCGCCGCCGCCGGCGCGGGAGATGGACAGGTCGGGGAGGCCGCTGAGGAACAGGTTGGTGACGGTGATGACGGCGGAGCGGTCCTTCCCCTCGGCCTCGACGTTGAACATGGCGATGATGCTGTCGGTGCTGCTGGCCTCGACGGCGGCCTGGACGGCCTTGCCGGTGCCGCGCTTCTTGAAGCCGACCTTCCAGAGGTAGACCTTGTTGCCGCGGCGCTCCCACTTGAGCACCTCGTCGCCGAGGGCGGCGCCGCCCCAGCTGCTGCCGCCCGGCCCCTTGGCGACCTCGGCCTGCCACAGCATCAGCTTGCCGAACGCGTCCTGCGGGATCTCGAACATCACCTTCTCGCCGGCCGTGTGGACGGCGAACACGCCGGCCTGCGTCTTGACGTCCTTGGTGACGACCTCGTCGTACTTCTTGAGCTCGCCGGCCTTCGGCGGGGAGAACGGCGTCTTGGCCTTCGGCGCGGGCGCCTCGGGGGGGCCGCCCTTCTTTTCCTGCGCGAACGCCGCCGGGAGCGATGCCGTCATCGCCACCAGCAACGACGCGATGATGAGCCGCGCGTGCATACCGCCTCGTGGGGGTGGGGAAAGATTGAGGGCTGGGGAGACTGGGGATATTGTAGCGAGTGTGAAGATCCTTTTCACACGCATACCGCCGCCCCCGGTAGGGCAGGCGCCGCTACGACCGGTGCGACCGATTCATCCGCTCCCGACCGCCGCGAGCATCGCCGCCCGAACCGCTGCGACGCCCTCGGCGCGGACGCGGTCGAGCCACGGCCAGTCGGCGAAGTCGTCGAGGAGTTGGCGGCGGCGGGCGGGGTCGGCGACCGTCACCAACACCTGGCCGCGGACCTCGTTGAGGAGTTCAACCCACGCGGCGAACGCGGCGTCGAACTGGCCGGCGAGGCGGTCGCGGACCCGGCGGGCGAGCGCGGGGGAAGCGCCGCCGGTGGCGACCGCGAGCGTCAATCGGCCGACGGCGTGGACGGCGGGGAGGGTGAAGTCGCCGCCGGCGGGGTCGGTCGCCGAGTTCACCCAGACGCCGAGTGCGCGGCCGTCGGCGACGACGCGGGCGTTGACCTCGGGCGTGGCGCAGGCAAAGACGAGGGCGGCGCCGGTGAGGTGCGCGGGGGAGTAGTCCTCCGTGCGAACCGAAAGCCCGGGGACGGCCGTTCCTGGGCATCCCGTGGGGTCCACCAACAACACGTGCGCCCCCGCGGCAGCGACGGCGGTGGCCTTACGACGACCCACGGCCCCGCCGCCGACCACCACGACGGTCCGCCCGGTCAGGTCGAGCGTCACCGGGAACATCGCAGCCTCCGCGCGGTATTCTAGCGGTAGTCCCGGAGGTCCGTCGTGGCCCGCACCCGCCTACGTTCGTCCGTCGTGTTCGTGCTCGCGCTCGCGGGCTGTAGCCGCGGGCCGGAACCGACCGACACCGGACCCCGGGTCGAGCTCGACACCGACTCCGTCGCCGGCGTGCGTGTGGAGGTCGAGCACCGGCCGGGCAGCGAGCGCTACGAGCGGAAGGTGGAGCCGAGCGAGATTGTCGTGTTCCGCGGCGGCGACCGGTTCGAGTTCCACCACGGCATCCCGCTCGTCAACGGCATCACGTTTCCATCCCCGGCGGTCGGCGATACGCTCCGCTGGAACCTGTCCGGTCCGCTCTTCGTCAACGGACAGCCGGTCGAGCCGCACCGCTTCCAGCCGCGGCCGCTCGACGCCCCGCCGACCGAGTTGAAGTGGGACATCAAGAACCCGTCGGACGCGCCGCGCGACTCGCTCTCGGCCGACTGGTCGCGTGTCGGCCACGTGTTGGTCACGGCGCACGGCGACGGCGTCGTGCGCGTGTGGGACGTGGAGAAGAAAACGGTCCGCACCGAGATCACGCCGCCGGCACCGACCGACGGCCGCAAGCGCTGGGGCTTCAAGGCCGCGGTGTCGCCCGACGGCAAAACGGTCGCCGCGGCCAACGTGCAGACGGCGAGCGTGACGATATGGGAGGCGGACACGGGTAACCTCCGCACCAGTTTTCACGAGTCGATCGGCAACATTACCCAACTCCGCTTCGTATCGGATGCCGTGCTGCACGTGGTGTGCAGCGGCGTACTCTCCGCCCGCGACCTGACCCGCGACCCGCGCGTCGACAGCAAGGTCGAGAAACTGATCGGGAGCGCCGAGCCGCCGTTGCGGGTGTCGTTCCCCCCCACCCCCGCGGGCGTAACCGCTGATGTTGACGACGACGGTCGGCTTACGCTGTGGGACGGCACGAAGCGGAGCCTGCGCCCGCTCTGGTGGCGGTCGGCCGGGCGGACGGTTCCCGTCACCACGATGGCGTTCTTCGCCGACGGCAAGACGCTGGCGGTCGGCGCGGCGGACGGGCTTCGACTGTACGACGTGGAAACCGGGCGTGAGCGCGGATGGGTGCAAACGCTGAGCATCCGCTCGCTCGCGGTGTCCGGCGACGGGGCATTCCTGGCGGCGTCGATGGAGCACGGGCCGGCGGTTTTGCTGTGGCGTACCGCGGACCTGCAACCGCGATGACTTTCGTGGTGCCGGCTTCCAGCCGCCTTGCCCGGCCGGCTGGAAGCCGGCACCACATCAGCCCGCCGGATCGCGCCCGTTTCGCCACGGCCCCGCGAGCCGCTGGTCAGCTGGCGGGGTCAGCGTTCGCCCGACATCACCCGCGGACCAACCCGCGATCGTCCCCGGCTCCGATCGCGCGGCGC
>DASPHQ010000521.1:0-4447 GCA_035629595.1 Urbifossiella sp.
CGGGCGTCGGGAAGGCGATCGCGGCCGACGGGCTGGAGAAGCTCACCGTCGCCGAGCTGCGGGCCCTGGCTGCCGACCGGAACATCGTCATCCCGGACGACGCCCGCAAGGCGGACATCCTCGCCGCGATCCGAGCCGCGGCCCCGAAGTAAGGGCGTCCGCACCGCCGGCCGCAAAGCCCACCCGGCCCGACGGGTGGGCTTTGTCACACGAGGCGACCCGTGGACAACGAACTCGCGTACTGCACCGCCGGCGACGTGGAAGCCCTCGCTGGCGAGATGGCGATCCAGCTGCGGTCCGACGACCTGCCGGACGAGGACGACGACGGCGCGTTCATGGATTCGGCCATCGACTACGCCTCGGGCCGGATCGACTTCTACTGCTCGCGCTACTCCGAAACCGAGCTCGCCGCGAACCGGTGGGTGAAGGGCGTGGCGGTCCTGATCGCCCTACGGAAGTGGTGCCAGCGCCGCCTCAACGCCGTCCCCGAGTCGGTCGAGCTCGAATGGGAGGAGCGGCAGAAGGAACTCGAGCTGATCCGCCAGGGGAAGGCCATCGTGCCGAACGCCGCGAACGCCCGCCGCCCGGTGTCCGTCACGAACTACACCGTCGACCAGCGCCGGGTGAACAACCAGGTCCGCGTCGATCGCTCCCGCTCGACCGGCCCGGCGAAGGATTACCGGCGGTCGACCGACCCGACCGCCCCGGACCAGAGGTGACGGCGTGACGATCCTCTCGCACGACCTGACGAAAACCGGATGGCTGGCAAGGTATCGGGGGCCAGCAGCGCGGGCGCTCGCCGGCGGCCGCTCGCACTACCCGACGCGCAGCCACCCCCGGCTGCGCGAGTGGTGGCTTTACATCCCACCGATCACGTCCGCCGAGGTGAGCCGATGCCACCCATGACCGTCGTGTTCCGCGGCACCCGCGCCGACCTCCGCCGCGCCCTGGCCGCCGTCCCGACGACGCTGGCCGGCCGCGGCCGCGACACGGTGGGCGCCGCCCTTGGCGTGCAGCTGCGGCTCTCGACGGCCGTGCTGTCCCAGGTGCATCAGGACTTCCTCACCAAGAGCCGCGGCGGGGTGGGCAAGGACGGCGTGAAGTGGACGCCTCTCGACCCGAAGACGGTGGCCGGGCGGAAGCGGACGGCGAAGGAGTCGGCCGCGCTCAAGAAGCGGAGGAAGGCGGGCGAGAAGCTCACCGCGCTCGGCTACTACGGGTCGCGGGTGGTGGACGTCCTCCGCGACACCGCCCGGCTCCTGCGGTCCCTCACGCCCGGCACGGACGGGCGGGCGTTCAACCCAGACCAGATCGTCCGCACGCCCCCGGGCGAGGTGATCGTCGGCACGAACGTCCCCTACGCCGGCGCTCACCAGAACGGGACGAAGTACATCCCGGCCCGGCCCTTCCTCCCGGTGAGGGGCCGCATCCCGCTGGCGTACATGCCGGCGATCGGGCTGGCGGCCGCGCGCGGCGTGGCCCGGGCCGTCGTGCTGTTGCTGGGCGGCCGGCCCTACCTGTGGATCCCCGGAAGCGGGACGCTCATCCTCCTCCCGCGGGAGTTGTTCGCGTGAGCATGGCGGCACTGCTGAGGGCGAACGAGGCCGCGCTGCGGACGTTCCTCACCGACCCGACCGGGAAGCTCGCCGGCATTCAGCCGGCCCCGGGCCGGCCGCCGGCGAAGTTCGGCCAGTGGTTCTACGCGCTCCACAACGGTGGCATCAGCGGCGACCCGGCGACGAACACGCTGGCGAACGACAAGCTGTTCGCCATCCAGATCGCCCTCACCGCCCGGAAGGCGAACGTGCCCGGGGACCGGCGGGGGGCGGCGCTGGTGAGCGAGCAGGACGTGTTCGACCGGGCCGAGGCGGTCGCGGACTTCCTGCACATGAACTACGAGGCGATGAACGCGGCCAACGCCCTCATCACCGGCACCGCCGAGTACGCCGCGATGCACGGCGGGGACGTGACGACGAACGGGTTCGTCGAGCCACTCGTGTTCCGCGACATCCAGCCCGTCGGCGAGGCGCCCGACGGGTGGTTCGGCGGCTCGAACGAGACCCCGGACGTGTTCCTGACGACCATCACCCTCGGCGAGGCCCGCCGCGTCCGACCCTTGTGAGGATCCGCCGATGCCGCTCTACCGATGCGCGAACTGCGGGAACGAGGCCGAGCACCCGACGCCGA
The DNA here is from genome assembly GCA_035629595.1 of Urbifossiella sp. GTDB lineage: Bacteria > Planctomycetota > Planctomycetia > Gemmatales > Gemmataceae > Urbifossiella. Next base: position 2,188 of record DASPHQ010000521.1, read on the forward strand.
AGTGCGTCCCCTGCGGCCTCGACCCGAAGAACGAGCCCCGCGCCGTCCAGATGTTCACCGAGCTCGTCACCATCCACTTCGACCCGCCGCACGCGGTCGTCACGGGGTGGGGAGTCGGGCACGCGGCCTGTGACACCGCGAAGAAGGTGGGCCGCGTCCAGGACCGGTTCACGGGCGAGCGGGAGGTGGTGAACTGCGCCGCGTGCAAGGCCAGCGAGGCGTTCGCCGGGGCGGCCGCGAAGGCGCCCCGGCCGCACGAGAGCATCGACAAGGTCGGCAAGGCGGAACCCGGCCAGGCACTCAAGAAGCCCACCTGACGCTCGGGCGGGGGCGTTCCGGCGACAATCGCGGCACCTGACGGGAGAACCAACATGGCGATCGGGACGTTCATCAGCGGCCGCTACACCGGGTCGTACAACTCCGGCGACGTGGGCATCACCCGCCAGGGGTACGACCTCGAAGTCGTCCCCAAGCAGGAGATGATCGACGAGTCGGACGCCTACGGCCTCACGACGCTCGACTGGATCATCCGCGGCGCCGACGCCTTCCTCCAGTGGATCAGCCGCGAGTACAAGGCCGGGAGCCTCGCCGCGTTCTGGCCCTACGGCCTGACCCTCGGCACGCTCATCACCGCCGCCGTCCCGGTCGGCGAGCAGGCCCGCAACCTGGCGAAGGCGATGGTGCTGAACGCCGTGGCGAACACCCCGGCCGCGGCCGCGCCGGCGTCACTGACCGCGTCGAAGGTGCTGCTGGCGCCGAACTACAACGCGCGGCTCCTGTTCGACAGCCGGCTCCGCGAGGTGCCGGTCCGCGTCCAGCTCCTGCCCTACGAGAGCAGCCCCAGCACCACGTTGATCTTCTTCTCGACCACCTGAGCCGACACGTCACACTGACCGCCGCCGAAGTGTCGCATCTAGGCGACACTTCGGCGGCGGTTAGCACATCCCGGCCGATATGGGGCGTCCCGCGACGAACTACACGTCAGGCGACTATAACGGACGGCGGCCCCGTTCCCGAGGTGCGAGCGCACGCACATGCCCGACGTGAACTGCCCCCACTGCGGCTTGAAGCAGGTTGTGCCTCCGGACTGGTTGGGGACGATGGTGGACTGCCCGGGGCGGTGCAACCAAGGTGGCCAACCGAGGTCAAGCTCACAGAATCGCTCGACACGACTCCCGACGCTTTTCTCGACAACTCCCCCGGCGAATGAGGCTCCGAAGGCTGAGCGTCCGCACCGATAGCGCGCTCGCCCTTAGCAATCAACCTAAATGGGAATTCCCCCAAGACAGCCTCTCGTGCTCTGACAGCTCGCTCCACGTGCGGTAATCCGCCAGTGTCTTGGCAAACTCGGCGGCATCCGACTGTCGCCGCGTGGGAGCGCTTGACAGGTTCCGCACAATCAACCCCACCAGCGGCTTGTAGTATGAGTGCCACCCATCCTCCATCGCGTCACGCGAGTCGGCCCCAGGCGTTGCGCTCAGATCGCCCTCGATGAGTTGAAAGGCGATCACGGCCAACGAGTACACGTCGTCCCGCGGGTCGGGCGGGTCGCCGGCCAGCTGCCGGGGGCAGGAGTACTTCAGCGTCCCGCACCGGTGGAGGTGAGTGGGGAGATTGAGGCCCGCGGACATCGTCGTATGCCCGCCCGTGCTGTCCGAGATGGCCCCGATCACGGACGCCCCGCCGATGCCGAAATCGGAAATCATCGGCGTGTCCCCGTCCATCAGGACGTTTGACGGCTTCAGGTCGCGGTGGACGATCGGGGTTTTCAGCCGGTGCATCCGCCCGACGGCCGCGGCGATGGTCCGTAGGAGGGGCACCGCCACTTCCTGGCGCTCGGCCTTGGGCTGGCGTGCCATCTCGCCAATCACGTCATTAAGGCACCGGCCCCCGGGCACGAGCCTGTACATCAGCCACGGATGGTCGAGGTCCAGGTTGGAGCTGAGCAGGGGGACGATGTTGGCGAGCGTATCGGGGTGCTCCTGCATGTGCTTCAGCACGTGACTGGCGACCCTCATCTCGTGTTTCGCGTGATTTGTGCGGCGGACCTCGTGAGTGAAGAACTTGACGGCACGCAACTCGCCGGAGTCGGGGTTGGCCGCCTCCCACACCTGACCGAAGCCTCCGGCGCCCAGCCTCTGGACGAGAGTCCACGGCGCGTCGGAGGTGCCGAAGACGGGCGCGCCGCGCTCAAACGGCTGGCTCATCTTGCGCTCGGATGCCGGTTGCGAGACCAGCGTCTTGGCGGGGTCAGGCTTCG
>DASPHQ010000522.1:0-3344 GCA_035629595.1 Urbifossiella sp.
GGCGACCGACCGCGAGGCCCGCCAGGAGTTGTTCAACGACGCCGAGGTCGGCGTGAAGATGGCGCACGCGAACGTCATCCGCATCCACAAGGTGGAGCGGTCGAAGGAGCGGCCGTTCTTCGTGATGGAGTTCTTCCCGTCCGGGTCGCTCCGCCTCCGGCTCCAGGCGAAGGACACGAAGTTCATCAAGGAGCACGCCCGCAAGATCTTCCGCGAGGCGGCGACGGGGCTGGCGTACATGAACGCCATGGGCTACGTCCACCGCGACGTGAAGCCGGACAACATCCTGGTGAACAGCGTCGGCGACACCAAGATCATCGACTTCGCGCTGACGACGAAGATGAAGCAGGGCGGCGGGCTCTCCGGCCTGATCAACAAGCTGCTCGGGAAGAAGGAGCGGCTGGGGGGCACCAAGAGCTACATGAGCCCGGAGCAGATTCTGAGGCAGAAGCTCGACGGCCGGTCCGACCTGTACAGCTACGGCTGCTCGCTGTTCGAGCTGACGACCGGCCGCAAGCCGTTCGTGGGGATGACGGAGCAGGATCTGCTGACGAAGCACTTCACGGAGAAGCCGTCGAGCCCGGTGAACTACAACAAGGACCTGACCGACGAGTTCGGGCAGTTGGTGCTGAAGATGCTGGCGAAGAAGAAGGAGGACCGGTTCGCCGGCTTCCACGAGTTCCTCATCGCCCTGCGGAAGGTGAAGATTTTCAAGGACGAGAAGGTCGCGGACGAGGAGTGACACCCGGGCGTCACGCGTCCGCCGCACGAGGTTTCTGATGGTCCCGGCCCCGCTGCCGTTCGAGCACGACATCCACGAGTTGGAGCTGGCGCTGGCCCGGCTGGAGGCGGCGTCGCCGGACGGGACGGACGCGCTGCGGAAGATGCGGCGCGAGCTGACGGCGCTGCTGCGGGAGCGGTACGGCCGGCTGACGGCGTGGGAGACGGTGCTGGTGTCGCGGCACCCCGAGCGGCCGCAGACGATGGACTACATCGGGCTGATCTGCGACGAGTTCGTGGAGCTGCACGGCGACCGGGCGATCGGCGACGACCGGGCGATCCGAGCCGGGTTCGCGCGGGTAGGAGACTTCAAGGTGGTGCTGATCGGTCACCAGAAGGGGAAGACGACGGCCGAGCGGACGCAGTGCTACTTCGGCTGCGCCCACCCCGAGGGGTATCGGAAGGCGCTGGCGAAGATGAAGCTGGCGGCGAAGTACCGGCTGCCGGTGGTGTGCCTGATCGACACGCCGGGCGCGTTTCCGGGAATCGGGGCCGAGGAGCGCGGCCAGTCGCAGCTAATCGCCACGAGCATCCTGGAGATGTCCCGGCTGGGGACGCCGGTAGTGTGCGTGGTGATCGGGGAGGGCGGCTCGGGTGGCGCACTCGGGATCGGCGTGGGCGACCGGGTGGCGTTGCTGCAGCACGCGTACTACTCGGTCATCAGCCCGGAGGGTTGTGCGGGGATCCTGTGGAAGGTGGCAACGGACGCGACGAAGCCGAAGGCGGCGGACGCGCTGGGCCTGACGGCGTCCACTCTCCTGCGGCTGGGTGTGATCGACCACGTGATCCCGGAGCCGGTCGGAGCCGCGCACCGGAGCCCGCGGGATGCCGGTAGCGCGCTGAAGGCGTACCTGACGAAGCAACTGCGGGAGCTTGCGTCACAGCCGGTGCCCCAGCTCCTCGATCGCCGCTATTCGAAGTTCCGCTCCATGGGCGTGCTGGGCTGAAGTGGACCAGCTGGGCCGCCTCGTTTCAATACATAATATCTATTATCGGACTCGTTCATGACCCCCTGCGATCTCGCCCAGTAATTATGGAGTCTGATAATGTATCTTATGTATCGAACGCTCAGCATCGACCGTGGACACCTCGCCGGCCCCCGCATACGCTGCCGTCATGCCTGAAAACGCTGCGAATCCTGGCAATCCTGTCATCGAAGCCGGTCTTGTCGGCTTTGGGATGATCGTCGACGAGACCTATCGCCCCTGCTTCGACGCCCTCGCTCGGGTGCCGATGTTTCTCGCGTCCGCCGGCCCTGTCCGCGTGCGACTCGCCGCCGCCGCCACCCGGACTGGCACCCGCGTCGCCCGCTACCTCCGCGACACCGAATTCCCCCCCCCAGCATTTGCCAACCTGGTCGGCGAGCACTCCTACGAGCAACTCGCCCGGTCGCCGGTCCACGCCATCTGCGTCGCCAGCCCGGACGACCGCCACTTCGCCGCCGCCCGCGCCGCCCTCGCCGCCGGCAAACATACCCTCATCGAAAAACCCTCCGTCCTCGGTCTCCCCGAACTTGACGAACTCGTCGCCACGGCCGCGCGAACCGGCGCACTCGCCAAGGTCGTTTACCACAAGCTCGCCGACCCCGACCACAAGAAACTCCGCACACTGGTTCAGGACGGTGTTTTGCGGCACGTCAACAACGGCTACTGCTCGCTTCTCGAACCCAAGTCCATCAGCGGCGGGCAGTTCGCGGAATGGATCCGCGGCCGGAACCCGTCCACCTACGTCGCCGTCCACTACCTGAAGCTCATCGATTTCACCTTCGGCCCCGATTGGGCGCTCGACCGCGTCTCCGCCACCGGCCAGCGCGGGCTCGTCGGCCCGCCCGACGGGCCGACCTGGGACTCGGTGCAACTCCAGGTCGTCTACCGTCACCCGGACTCCCGCGAGGCCGCGTTTGATATCCACACCAGTTGGGTCACGCCCGATAACTTCCCGGGCTACGTCGAGCAGGAAGTTCAGTTCCGCTTCGACAACGCCGTCTGGGCCGCCCACCAGCGTAAGCGCGGCGTCGAACTCACGGTGGAAGGCCGCACGCCTCACGACCTGAAGAACACACCGAACTACCACTACAACGGCACGTTCCTCGAGCCGTGGGGCGAGCGATCCCAGCGCGGCTACGGCATCGAAGTCATCGAGCGCTTCTTCCGCGAGGTCGCCACCGTCGAGTACGGCGGCCCGCCCGCAGAGCGCCCGCAGCGGCTCGCGGCCATGCGGGCACTCACCTACAACGACTTGAGCTCCGACCGGAACGTCGTCGCCGTGGTGCAGGCGTCGGAGGCGATCCTGAAGCACGCCGCCGCCGGCCAGCCCGGGTGCGTCGTGAAGGTGAACCAACCCGAGGGCGGACTCGTCCTGTACGTGCCGGGGGCCGCGACCCCGGAAATCCTCTACCCCGGGCGGGTCTGACCCCTGCCCTTCACCGGCAGGCCAGCCGTGGACCCGAAGCGCCTCGTCCGCGTCAGCAAGTTTCTCAGCCTTCACCTCCGCCACCAGCCGGCGGACCTCGGGCTCACACTCGAACCCGGCGGCTGGGTGCCAGTCGCCGACCTCCTCGCCGG
>DASPHQ010000523.1:0-3313 GCA_035629595.1 Urbifossiella sp.
TAGACGCTAGTGCTCGACACGTAGACGAACCGCCCGCTGGCCGGCAGCGCCGCGAGGACATTCCCCAACCCGCCGACGTACACGTCGCGCATCGAGTGGCCGGCACTTCGGTCCATGCCGACGGCGTAGAGCACGGTCGCGGCGCAGGGCAAGGTACTCAGGGTCGCGGCGTCGGTCACGTCGGCGACGACGGGTTCGACTCCCAACGCCCGCAGATCGGCGGCGTTGCGTCGGGTGACGGCCGCCACGCGGCGGCCGGCGCCGACCCAGCTGGCGGCGACCCGTCGGCCGAGGTACCCGCAGCCGAACAGCAGCGCGGCGGGGGGTGCCGGGGCGGGCGGGGTCACGTATCTCTTTCGGTGAGGCCGGGCGGGGCCGGTCGTCTGTTCCCGCGTCCGCTGCCAACAGGGTATCCCGACCGATGGGCGAGTCCACCCCGGCCGACCCCGCGGCCCCGGCCGACCGGCTCCCCCTCCCATCCCGCCGCGCCCGCGTCGGCTGGTACGCCCTCGCGTTCGTCGCCACCGCCGCGATCATTTCCGCCGGCTACCGGCTCGACGAGATCAGCCTCCGCGAGCCGATCGACTACGACATGGACTGCCTCCTCATCATGCCGATGGTGAAGGCCACGGTCGAGAACGGCCACCACTGGCGGAACGAGCGGATGGGCTTCCCCGGGGTGTACGAGCTGTACGACTTCCCGGTCGTGGACCACGCCCACTTCGCCCTCATCTGGCTGCTCGGCTGCGTCGTCCGCGACTGGGTGGTGGTGTTTAACGTGTACCACCTGCTGACGTGGCCGCTGACCGCGGTCACCGCCATGTGGGCGTTCCGCCGTCTCGGCCTGACGCACCCGTTCGCCTGCGCCGGCGGCATCCTCTACGCCTTCCTGCCGTACCACTACCTCCGCGGCGAGACGCACTACTTCCTCGCCGCGTACTGGGCGGTGCCGCTGTCGTGGCTGCCGACGCTGGCGCTGTGCAAGGGCGAACTGCCGTTCTTCACGCGCCGCCCGGACGGAACGTACGGGCGGGCGTTCAAGACCCGCGCGGCCGGGTGGCAGGTGCTGTTGGCGGCGCTCACCGCGTCGGCCGGGGCGTATTACGCGTTCTTCGCCTGCGCCCTGTACTGCGCCGCCGGCTGCTACGGGTGGATCATCCACCGCACCTGGCGCGCCGCGGCGTCGGCGGCGCTGCTGGCCGGGCTCGTCGCCGCCTTCGGCGTGGTGAACCATCTCCCCTCGATCGTGAACGCCGTCCGCAACGACCACGCCCGCGTGACGGAGCGGTACCCGAAGGAGAGCGAGATTTACGGGCTGAAGATCGCCCACCTCGTGCTGCCGATCGACGCCCACCACCTGCTCGCGTTCCGCCGGGTGAAGGCCGCGTACACCGCGCACTACGAGCTGAACAACGAGAACGCCTGCGCCCCGCTCGGCGCGATCGGCACGGCCGGGTTCCTCGGCCTGCTGGCTGTGCTGGTGGTGCCGAACCGCCTCGGCTGGCCGTACCGCCCGGCCGCGGTGCTCAGCCTGTTCATCCTCCTGTACGCCACCATCGGCGGGTTCGCGTCGGTGTTCAACCTCCTCGTTTTCGACCAGATCCGCTGCCCGAACCGGTTCAGCGTCTACCTGGCGTTCGTGTGCCTGCTGGCGCCGCTGTGGTGGGCCGACACGTACTTGGCCGCCCGCCCCGCGGCCCGCCGCTTCCGTATTCCGGCGGCCGTCGGGCTGGTCGTCCTCGGGGTCGCCGACCAGACGCCGACGACGTGGTTCTCGCGGCACGTGGTCGATCAGATCGAGGTGCAGGCGGAGCGGTTCCGGCACGACCGCGACTTCTTCACCCGGGTCGAGGACGCGTCGCCGGGGGCGCGGCTGTTCTGCCTGCCGTACATGGCATTCCCGGAGGTGCCGCCGCACTACGACCTGAAGGCGTACGAGCACGCCCGGGTGTACCTGCACAGCAACACGCTGGTGTCGAGCTACGGGTCGCTCAAGGTCCGCGAGACGGACGAGTGGGTGAAGCACGTGACTTTCGACGCCCCGAAGAACCGGGTGCTACGCATCGTGGTCCGCGGGTTCGACGGGATGCTGGTGGACGGCCGCGGGTACGCCTCGCCGTCGGACGCAAACCGGGTGGTGAACGAGGTTCGCGAGGCCGTACCCCGAGTAGTGCCGCTGCCGCAGGTGGTCCACGACGACGGCCGGCAAGTATTCCTGGACCTGCGGCCGTACCGCGACTGGCTGCGGGCGCAGGACGCCGGGTTCTTCGACCGCGAGGCGGCGAAGGAGCGCGACTTCGTGTCGCTGTGCTTCCTCCGCGGCCTGCCGTCCGACCGGCCGCAGGGCGTGGAGAACCAGCACCGCTGGGCGTACAACCGAGCCGCGTTCCAGATCGTCAACCCGTCCGACCGCACGCGGACGTTCGACCTGGCCGCGACGTTTTCGACGACCTACGGCGGCGACTTCCAGGTGTCGATGACCGGCGCGCCGGGGCTGACGTGGGTGAACCGGCCCGACGGACCCGGCCCGCTGATCGACAACTTCACGGTCATAGGTCCCACCGACGAGCAACCCGGCTCGTCGGACCGCCGCCACTACCGACTCGAAATCCCGCCCGGCCGGCATTCGGTGCGGCTGAGTTCGGTGCCGCCGCCCGACCTGATCACCGGCGACACCCGGCCGATCCACTACGGGCTGAGCGACATCACGTTCGCCGAGGCTCCGCACCGCTGACCGGCGGGTCGCCGCCGGCCCGGCGGCGGGCGTAGGCCTCGATCGCCCGCTCCTGGTCCGCCGTCTCGACCGACCCCGGCCGGAGTTCGCGCACCCGCGCCAGCGCCGCCCGCGCCTCCTCGCCGCCGGCGACGAGGTACGCGGCGAGGACGGTGCCGGTGCGGCCGAGGCCGGCGCCGCAGTGGACGGCGACGCCCATGCCCGTGCGGTGCGCCTTGAGGATGGTGTCGAGGATGTGGTCGAGCTGCCGGTCGGTGGGCGCCTCGAAGTCCGGCACCGGCACGCTGACGGCGAGGAGGCCGGTCTCGTTCACCCACCCGCGCGGCAGCGGCTCCTCGGTGAGCGACACGACCACCTCGACGCCGTTGCGGCGGAGCCAGCGGAGGTCGTCGGCCGAGTCCGGCCGGGCGAGGGCGGCGAGGCGGGGCCGGTCGACCCACGAGAACCCGGGTGGGGGCATCTTGCTTTGTGGGCAGTGGGCAGTGGGTAGTGGGCAGTTCGGCAAGGACCATGATACCCGCCGCGGGCGGCCCGCTCAGCTACGAGTCAGTTTACTGTCCACTGCCCACTGCCCACTGC
>DASPHQ010000524.1:0-7892 GCA_035629595.1 Urbifossiella sp.
GGTGAGGAAGTCGCCGTCCTTCGGGAACTCCCGGTTCGGGTTCAGCGGGATCAGCTCCGGCGAGTCGGGCCACGCCCGCGGCTGCACCCGGCGGCGGAGCGACAGCGCCCCGGTCGGGCAGCTGGTCATGCACTCGCCGCACTGCACGCACGTCGATTGCGTCAGGTTCGCGTCGGGCTTGCCGTCCTCCCGGGCGCGCGGCCCCATGAGGAAGTCGAGGTCAAAGCTGACGCGGGTGGCGTACCCCTTGCCGGTGTGGCCGATGACCTGGAACGGCTTCACCTCCGAGCACGACCGCACGCACCGGTCGCACAGGATGCACTTGTCGTGGTCCACGACGACGGTGCGCGACGAGTACGGGAAGCGCTCGTCGACGACGCGGTTCCACGCCTGCCAGGCGGCGTCGGCGTCGCCGGGGAGCGCCTCGTGGCCGGGGTCGGTGGGGGCGAGCACGTCGAGGGGGATGCGGCGCAGCGGCTTGGTGTGCGGGCGGAGGGCGTCGGTGTCGCTGGGGATGACCTCGGCCATGCGGTTGCGGCTGAACGCCCCGTCCGGCCGCTTCAGCCGCTCGCGCACCTTGGTGGCCCCGAGCCGGGTGGCGACCGCCTGCAGCTCGTTCTCGTACCGCTTCCCCTCCGGGTACTCGAACTTGATCTCCTCCGGCTTGTGGTCGGCGTACAGCATCTCGACGACGAGGCTGACCGACTTCTGCACCTTCTGGGCGTTCGCGGCCAGTTCCTTCTGCCGCTTCTGCCGGTCCTCCGGCCGCTTCTCTTTCGCGTCGGCTTCTTTCAGAAGTTCGAGCGCGGCCTCCTCGTGCCGCTCGGCCCCGAGGCGGGTGGTGACTTCGAGCCCGGTGCTGACTTCGAGGTGGCAGGCGGGGAACAGCTTCCGCTCGGCGGTCGGCGGCCGGCCCTTCTTGCTCCGGGCCACGTGGACCGAGCAGACGCGGCAGACGGCGACCGGGTTAAGGTGCGCCATGTGGCAGAGCACCGGCAGCCGGTCGCGCAGGTCCTTCTCCGTCCACAACCGCTTGTTGACGAGTTCCCGGCCGGCGTCGTAGACGGTGGTGGCGCGGGGGATCGGCTTCCCCGCGGCGTCGCGCAGCACGGCCCCGGCCGAGTCGGTCTTGGGGACGGCCTTCGGCACCGACACGGAGAACCCGTCGATGACGACGACGATCGTCTCCCCGAACTGCTCGGCGGTGGCCTTTTCCTTGCGGACCAGCACGTCGTCCTCGTCGGACGACAGGTTCAGGGTGGTTTCGGGGCTGTCGTAGACGGGCATCGGGGTGTCCTAGTCTCGGGCGACCGGCTGTCGTTCTCGATTCGTTACGGCCGGGGTGGAACGACTCCACGCTGGTAGCCGCGGGCTTTAGCCCGCGCCGACCTGAGCGCGGGCTAAAGCCCGCGGCTACCAACCCAATTCACCACCACCGAACCGACACGTGGTCGGGTCGTGCGTCGCAACCTACGAATCCCGCACCGCGGCCGGCTTCAGGAAGTATTCTAGCGCGCACGACAGCGGCATCGGCGCGCTCGTGCCGAGGGCACAGATCGACGTCTGGTTCATCGCGTCGCGGAGCTCCGCGACGTCCGCGGCGGCGGACTTCAGGTCGGCGGCGCTGAGGCCGTTTTCGGCGGCGCGGCCGCGGATCAGGTCGAGGCCGATCTGGTACAGCTTCTGCGACCCGAGCCGGCACGGCACGCACTTCCCGCACGACTCGTTGCGGAAGAACCGCGTGTAGTTCACCGCCTGCGACAGGGCGTCGGTCCCCTTCGCGTACACCACGATCGCCGCCCCCAGGCCGATGCCGACCTTCAGCTTCAGGGCGCCGTTCACCCCGCGGAAGAAGTTCAGGTCCAGCGGCAGGTGGCGGAAGTCGAGGGTGGTCGAGCCGGGCGGCAGGTGGGCGCGGGCGATCCGCTCCATCGTCGCCTTCTCGGCCGGGCTGCGGAAGCCCCCCAGCACCTTCGTCAGCCACGCCTCGTAGCCGGCGGCGTCCGGCACCGGGGCGATCGGGAGCTGCGCCGGGACGATGCCGCTGGACGGCCCCGACGGGGCGACGGCGTACAGCTCGGCCTTCATCCCGCCGCAGTACTCGCGGCCGTCGAGCACGTCGCCGAACGGGATGCCGACCGGCACCTCGTACACGCCCGGCCGCCGCACGTCGCCGCTGATCGAGAACAGCCGGCGGCCGACGAACGCGGCCTCCGTGCCCGGCACCTTGTAGCCGCTGCCGGCGTAGGTCGCCCCCTTCCGGATGATGACGTGCGGCACCCAGGACAGCGTCTCGACGTTGTTCACGACCGTCGGCTGGTCCCACAGGCCGTTCGTCATGAGCTCCGGCGGCCGCTGGCGGGGCTGGCCGCGCTTGTCCTCCATCGCCTCGATGAGGGCGCTCTGCTCGCCGCAGATGTACCCGCCGGGGCTCTCGAACGCGTCGGCGCGGAACGCGATGCCGGTGCCAAAAATGTCCGGCCCGCAGGCGCCGAGCCGCTCGGCGCGCTTGATCTCCGTCTCGATCGCGTGGATCTGCTCGTGGTACTCGTGGCGGATAAAGACGTACCCGGCGGTGGCGCCGGTCAGGAGCCCGGCGAGGATCAGCCCCTCGACGACGAGGTGCGGGGTGCGCAGCAGCAGTTCGCGGTCCTTGAACGTGCCGGGCTCGCTCTCGTCGCCGTTGCAGACGACGTACTTGTCCGGCCCCTTGCCGCGGGCGACGAGGAGCTGCCACCACTTGTCGAACGCCGGCTCGCCGGCGCCGCCCATGCCGAACAGGCTCGACTTCGCCACCTCGGCGAGGTGCGGGTGGAACTCCGTCGCCCAGTCCTTCGGGGTGCGGTCGCCGAGCGACTTCGGCGGCAGCGGCACAGGCTGGTTGCCGTCCTTCAGCTGGCGGGCGAAGTCGGGGTAATTCGCCAGCCACTCGGCCACCATGCGGACGCCGCGGTAGTCGCGCGGGTGGTTCTGGGTGGCGTAGCAGTCGATCTCCCACCGCGCCGTCGGCAGCTCGTCCGGCAGCTCAAACTCGGCGAGCGACCGGGCCCGCGGGTCGAACGGGAGGGCCGGCATCCCGTACTCGACGTTCGTGTACGGCTCGTACGTCGCGTCGGTGTCGGGGACGACGTGCGCGCCGGCGGCGATGGCGCGGATGGTGTCGTCCATGCGGGCGCGGAACGCCTCGGCCTTCTCGCCGGTCTTGCGGGCGAACACCCAGGCGTGGTGGTGCTCCTCGACCGGCATCGGGTGGCGCTCGACCCACACGGCGGGGGCGCGGTCGCACCGGCCGAGGCACGACACGCCCTCCACGACCAGCCGGCAGCGGTCGGGCGTCGGCGTCGGGAGTTCGATGCGCTTGCCGCCGGGCGCCTTGCGGGCCTGCTCCGCCCACGCGGGGGCGTTCTTGGCGAGGTCGGCGGAGATGGCCTCGTCGTTGCAGAGGGTGAGGAGGCCGGTGCGGCTGTTGAGGAGGTTGCCGGCGCCCTTGTGGGCGCACGTGACGTCGCGGCAGACGCGCACCTCCAGCACGGCCGGCTTGTCGCGCTCCTGGCGGAACGCGGGGAAGAAGCTGGCGACCTCCTCGATGCGGTACATCGGCACGCCGACGAGCCGCGCCAGCTGCGCCAGCTCCTGGTCCGGCAGGTAGCCGTACCGGTTCTGGATTTCGCGGAGGCGCTTGACGATCATCATGGCGGCGGTCCGTGTCCTGCAACGCCGCGAGCGGCGGAACCGAGGGCGTTACTTCCCACCCTTGAGGAACTCGGCGAGCGACTGCGGCGCCCGCGGGTCGCGGGCCGGGCTCCCCATCCCGTGCAGCGGCTGCTCGCCGTTGTGGTACCGGTGGCAGTCGGTGCAGCGGTGCCGCACCCCGGCGGCGCGCGTCACGGCGTCGGCCAGCTTCACCTCGTGGCCGGCCGGGGCGTGGCAGGCGCGGCAGGAATCGACGCCGCGGATGGCGATCGGCTCCACCTCGTTGACCGGGTGGGCCGGGGTCGCGGCCGGGCGGTCGGTGCCGGGATGGCACTCGGCGCAGGTCAGCCCGCGGTGCGACACGTGGTTGAACTTCGCGTGCGGGAACCAGACCGAGTGCTGCGGCAGCGGGGCGACGGTCAGCGCGGCGCCGGTGCCGGTCAGCGCGTGGCACTTCGCGCAGGTGCCAGTGGCGCTCGTGTCGCCGACGCGCGGGTGCGTCGCCAGCCACTTCTGGGCGTTCGCGGTCAGGCGGCCCACCTCGCCGCCGAACGTGGCCTTCAGGTCGTCGTGGGCCGCCTTCGGGTCGAGCCGCTGGCCCGGACCCATGGCCTTCGCCGCGGGGGCGTGCTTCGCCAGTCGGTCCCAGTAGCCGGCGCGGAGGAACGCGGCGAGGTCGGGGGGCTGGAGCCGGTGCGGGATCGGGAAGGCGTTCTCCGGCCGGCCGCCGTCGGGGGCGACGGTGGGGTGGCAGGACTTGCAGCTGACGTCGTAACTCACCGGCAGGTAGTACGCCCCCCCGGCCCGCGGCTGACCGCGCGGGAGGTCGCCGGACCCGTCGGCCGGCACCTCGGCGTCGAGTTGGTGACACGAGGCGCACTTCAGCTCGACGCCTTTCCCCGTATCGAGGGGGCCGTACCGAGCCACCGCGTCCGGGCTGTACGCTTCCTTCAGCCGCTTGGCATCGAGCGGGCCGCTCGGCACGTCCTTGTCGCCGAGGCGGGTGGTGGTGACCATGCCCGGCGTCATGTGGACGGCGTGGCTGAACTTCAGCTTCCGCGGCGTGTAGTTCTGCCCCGGCGGGTAGTCCCGTAGCGCCCGGAATTCGAGGTGCTCGGACGCGAACGCGCCGAACTTCGCGGGGTCGCTCGTGGTCGCGTGCGGCACGTCGCGGTGGCAGCCGACGCAGTGACTGTCCGCGATGTCCGTGAGTGAGGCGGTGCGGCCGCCGTGGTCGTGGTGGCAGTTCGAGCAGCGGTCGTGGAACCCGGCCCACTCGCCCCCCATCTCCTGGACGCTCGCGTGGTGGGCGGGGCCGGCGTGGCACTTCGTACACGTCAGGTCGTGCCAGCGGTCGCGGGCGTTCAGCACGTTCGACCAGCTCAGGTTGGCGACGTCGTGCTGGACGTGACAGGCGGCGCACTGGTGGTCCCAGGCGGCGTGCGGGTTGGCGAGCTGCCCGTGGGTGTGGAACGCCGCCGCCCGCGGGTGGAAGAACTCCACAACCAGCCACAGCCCCGTCAGCACGAGGGCGGCCAACAGGGCCATCCGCTTGGCCGTGGCGTACCGGTCCGGGATGCGGACGTAGCCGCGGAACCCGGTGAACCGGTCGGACCGATCGCGGCTCGGGGAGCGGGGCGGGCGCATGGGTTACCAGAACTTCAGGGCGCGGACGGCGTGGACGAACATCAGCCCGGTCATCGCCGCGGACAGGCCGACGTGCGCCGGGATCCAGGCGTGCAGCCAGGCGTTCACCCGCCGCTGCGTGTCCCACTCGCGGCGGTACTTCGCCAGCTGCTCGAGCCGGTCGACCGCCGGGAACGCCTCGGCCGGCAGCGTCTGGCGCAGCTGGGCGAAGCGGCGGCGGGCCTCGTACTCCGACCGCAGCGGCGACACCGACGCCCGGCCGCGCTCCAGGTACGGCACCAGAATCCCCTCGCAGAACAGCCACAATTCCTCGGCCGGCTTGTCGCGGACCAGCGCCTCCGACCGCGCCTCCACGGCCGCCCCGCCGCCGGGCACCGGCAGCACCTCGCCCGGCTCCGCCCCTTCGAGCGTCAGCGACTCCAGCAGCCGGAACACCTCGCCGGTGCGGTCGCGGTCGTGCTCCTTCGACCACACCACCGGCTTCTTGCCGACGTACCCGGCGGCCACGCGGTCCACCTGCGACGCGACCGTCTCGTCGGGCACCTCGTCGATGAGTTCCTGCGGCAGCCACTGCTGCACGACGAGCCCCCAGACGCCGCTGGCGATGGTGGCGAGGAACAGCGCCATCGTCGCGGCCGGGAGGATGCCGCCGAACCCGTACTTCCCGTGGACCAGGATGACCGGCAGCACCGCGATACCGAGGACGACGTGGACCCACAGCCAGAGGCGGACGTTCCACAGGAGCGGCGGCCAGCCGCGGACGCGGCGGTAGCGCTTCCGCAGCATCAGGAGCATCTCGAAGACGATGACGACCAAGCCGACGAGCCCGAGGACGACGCCGGCGGTGCTGCTCGGCTCCACCCACGCGTTGAGCGGCCGCATGACCGCGTAGGGGGCGGCGGCGGCGAGCGCGGTGGCGGCGAGGATGACGGCCACGCGGCGGCCGACCGACCAGTTCTTGCTGAGGAGCACGCGGAACCCCGACGGGTGCGACAGCCGGATGCTACCACGCCCGGCCCCGGTGTCAACGGCCCGTCGCGGCCCGGTTCGGGTCGGGCGCGGCGGACGGGCCGTGCGGGGCGGCGTGCGGGGAGGATAGCGGAAAATGCCGCCGCGGGCTTGTCCGGACCGCAAAAAATGGGAAACTTACGTCGCGTTTTCCACCCCCGGACGGCCCCGCATGACGCGCACCGGCTGGATCGTCGCCGTGTTCGCCCCGGCCGTGGTGGTCGTCGCCGCGTCGTCGGCGGTGTTCCGGCCGGTCGGCGGCGTGACCGGGTCGCCGACGCCGCGCCCCGCCGACACACACGTTGCCGCAACCGTCGGCCGTGCCGTGGGCCAGAGCGGCTGTTCGTCCGTCGGCTGTCACGGCGGCGTCGGCGGCCCGGGTGTGGCCCGGTGGGTGACATCGGCACACGAGTGGTCCGCCGCCGACCCGCACCGCCGGGCGTTCGCGGTGTTGGAGGAGCCGCTGGCCGTCGCCATGATGGCCCGGCTGTACCCCGGCGAGCCGGCGAAGCAGCGGGCGTCCTCGGCCGCCCGCTGCCTGGCCTGCCACACCAACCCGACGCTGGCGGCTTCGACGGACCCGCACGACATCTCGCTGCGGAGCGAGGGCGTCAGTTGTGAGGCGTGTCACGGCAGCGCCAGCGGCTGGCTCGGGCCGCACACCGGCGTCGCGGGACGCGCCGCCGGTTACGAGGCGGGCCGCATGGCGAAGCTGTACGACCTGGGCGAGCGCGCCCTGGCGTGCGCCGGCTGTCACGTTGGCGCCCCCGCGACGGACACGCTGCCGCTGCGCGACATGAACCACGACATGATCGCGGCCGGCCACCCGCGGCTGAACTTCGACTTCGCCACGTACCAGTTCATGCTGCCGCGCCACTGGGACGAGAAGGACCGCGCCCCCGACTTCGAGGCGCGGGCGTGGCTGGTCGGGCGGATTGTGCATGCCGAGACCGCCTGCCTTCTGACCGCCGACCGGGCGAATCGGAAGGAGGCGGCATTGCCGGAGTTCGCCGAGTACAGTTGCGTGGCGTGCCACCACCGCATCGGCGACCCGGAGGCCAAGTACCCGGCGTCCGACGTGAAACGGCTCGGGTCGCTGCCGTGGCAGCCGATCTGGCCGGTGACGACGAATGTGCCGGCGCTGAAGGACGTGGCGGCGGCGATGCGCGGCCGGCGACCGGCGCCGAACACCCCGGATCTGGCGACGAAGGCAGCGGCCGAACTCGCCCGGCTGCGGACCGACCCGCTGCGCCTGCCCGCCGAGCACTGGATGAAGCCGCTGCCGGACGGCGTGTGGGACCGCGACCTGACGGAGCAGGTGTTCCACGCCGCCGCGGCTCTGGAGCGGACCCGCGGCGCGCAGGCCGACGGCGCCCCGTTCGCCACCGCCGCGGCGAAGCTGCGCCTGACGCGCGGCGAGATCGGGTTCCACGTGGCGCCCGATGTCGCGGCCGCGGTGCGGGCGCTGGTGAAGTAGCGCCCAGGCTCGGGGGCTTGCCGCTTGCGGCGTTGTAGGGCGTGCCCTGCAACGCCGCAAGCGGCTA
>DASPHQ010000525.1:0-2265 GCA_035629595.1 Urbifossiella sp.
GCCGTTCCGCGCCAGCGGCAGCGACCACACCACCAACGACCCGGCCGTCATCTTCGTGTGGCTCCCCGGCGGGCCGCCGCACCAGGACACGTTCGACATGAAGCCGGACGCGCCGGAAGAATACCGCGGCGCCTACCGGCCGATCCGCACGAACGTGACCGGCATCGACATCTGCGAGCACCTGCCGCGGCTGTCCACGATGGCCGACAAGTACGCCCTCATCCGCTCGGTGGCCCACCGCTTCGCCGACCACGGCGGCGGTCACAAGCGCTTCCTCACCGGCCGCGACCCGGTGGAGCCGACCGGCTTCGTGAACGACACGCCGATGGTCGGGTCGATGGCGGCCGAGGTGCTCAAGCACCGCCGCGCCCCGGTGCCGAACTACATCAACGGCGTGGACGGCGGCCGGCAGGGGATCGACACGTTCAGCTTCGGGTCGGCGTACCTGGGGCCGCAGAGCCACCCGTTCACCTTCCACGGCGACCCGGCCGACCCGGCGTTCAGCATCCAGAACCTGAGCGTGCGCCCCGAGCAGGCGGCGCAGCTGGCCGAGCGCGTCGGCGTGCTCGGCGCCCTCGACCGCCCCCTGCGCGGCCCCGACACCACCGGCACCGCCGCGGCCATCGAGAGCAATCGCGGCCGGGCGCTCGAACTCATCACGACGAACACCGCCCGCAACGCCTTCGACCTGCGGCGGGAGGACGCGCGGACGCGCGACCGCTACGGGATGCACCGCTACGGCCAGCGGGCGCTGCTGGCCCGGCGGCTGGTCGAGCACGGGGCCAGCTGGGTGACGATGGTGATGGAGAACGCCACGCCGTTCGGCGGGCAGATGGTGAAGAACCACACGTACAACTGGGACTCGCACGCGGTCAACTGCCACATCTTCGAGGACACGCAGTACAAGCTCGGCTTCCTCGACCAGGCGATTTCGGCGCTGATCGACGACCTGTACCTGCGCGGCCTGAACCGGCGTGTGCTGCTGGTGGTGACGGGCGAGTTCGGGCGGACGCCGAAGGTGGAGTACTCGGTGGGCACGCAGACGGGGGTGCGGCAGCCGGGCCGCGACCACTGGCCGAACGCGATGAGCATCCTGGTGAGCGGCGCGTGCAAGACGGGTCAGGTGGTGGGGAGCACGACGGCGCGGGCGGAGGTGCCGAAGGACCGGCCGCTGACGCCGAACGACCTGTGGGCGACGGTGTTCCGCCACCTGGACATCGACCACAACCGGACGAGCTTCCTGGACGGCACCGGCCGGCCGATGCCGATGCTGCCGTACGGCGACCCGATCGCGGAACTGCTCTGATCCGCCGCAGTCGTGGGGCCGGTTTCCAACCGGCCGGAGCTGACACGGCCGGTTGGAAACCGGCCCCACGACGGGCCTCACTTCAGGTTCACGCACACCAGCTTCGCCCCGTCCCGCGCGAACAGCCGGCCGTCGCTCAGCGCCGGGGCGGCGCGCGTCGGCGACCCCAGCACCGCGGCCCGCCCGCGCTCCGCGTACCCCGCCGGGTTCGCGTCGAAGCGCACCAGCTCGCCGTCCGCGGTCAGCGCCAGCAGGCCGCCGTCGGCGGCGATCAGGCTCGCCGTGCCGAACCGCGCCTTGCCCCACTTCACGGCGCCCGTCTTCCACTCCACGCAGCGCAGCTCGGGCAGCGCGCCGCTGTCGGCCCGGCCGTGGACGCCGTACAGGTGGTCGCCCACGCGCACCGGCGTGTTGTACTGGCACGACAAGGACCGGTCGTTCGCCCACACCTCCTCCACGTCCGCGCCCTTCGCCCGCAGCAGCGCCGCGCCCAGGCCGTAGGACACCGTGAGGAACACGTCGCCGTTCCACACCTGCGGCGTCGCGGCGTTCACGCTCTCGCGGTTGCGCGGCCGGAACGGGTGCGCGAACCGCACCGCCCCCGTCGCCGGGTCGAGGCCGAGCACCCCGTCGCGCGTCAGCACCACGGCCGTGGCCTTGCCGTCGAGCGTGGCGAGCACCGGCGACGAGTACCCGGCCGCGTCGTCGGTCGCCTTCCACAGCTCCTTGCCGGTGGCGGCGTCGAACGCGACCACGCCCGCCCCCTTCGCCCCGACGTTCACGATGACCCGGCCGTCGGCAACGAGCGGGGAGCCGGAGACACCGAAGAAGCCCTTGTCGGCGCCGTAGTCGGCGAGGAGCGGGCGGTGCCAGCGGGCCTTGCCGGTGGCGAACTCGACGGCGTGCAGGTCGCCGTTGGCGCCGAGGGTGAACACGGCGTCGCCGGCGACGGTGGGCGT
>DASPHQ010000526.1:0-3674 GCA_035629595.1 Urbifossiella sp.
ACCCCGGGGTTTCGCACGTCGGCACCCCGTTTGCCGCGCGTACCATACCCGTAGCCGTCCTCCCGAGGTGTCCCGATGCAGTTCCCCCCGCGCGCGGCCGTCCCCGCCGCCCTGTTCGCCGCGGTCGTCGCCTCGCTCCCCGCGTCCGCCCAGCCGCCGGGCGACGCCGCGCTGGCGAAGAAGGCAACCGCGTTTCTCGCCAAGAGCCAGAACGAGGACGGGAGTTGGGGACCGGCGCCGAACAACCGCGGCGTCACCGGCATCGTCGTCACGGGTCTGCTGCGGACCGGCACCGGCCCGGACACGGAGCCGGCGGCGAAGGGGCTGCGGTTCATCGAGTCGCTGGTGAACCAGAAGGAGGGCCACATCGCCGGCAACGACGCCAAGGCCGGCCTCATCAACTACACGACCAGCATCAACGTGATGGCGCTGTCCGCGGCCGGGCGGGCGGAGAAGTATCGGCCGGTGATCGGCGACGCGGTCAAATACCTCCGGGCGTACCAGTGGGACGACGCCCGCGGCAAGGACGCCAACAGCGACTTCTACGGCGGCGCCGGGTACGCCGGCGACAAGTCGCGGCCGGACCTGTCGAACACGGCGTTCTTCCTGGAGGCGCTGAAGGCCGCGGGCGTGCCGTCGGACGACCCGGCGTTCCGGAAGGCGGAGGTGTTCGTGAGCCGGTGCCAGAACCTCAAGAGCGAGCACAACGGGGCCGCGTGGGCGGCGAAGAACAACGACGGCAGCTTCATCTACACCGGGGCCAACGGCGGCGAGAACCGCCGCACCGACGGCGACGGCACCAAGACCGACATGGGCGGCTACGGCAGCATGACGTACGCGGGGGTGAAGAGCCTGATCTACGCCGGCGTCGGCAAGGACGACCCGCGGCTGAAGGCGGCGCTCGACTGGATCAAGAAGAACTACACGCTCGACCGCAACCCGGGGATGCCGGAGGCGAACTCGCAGCGCGGCCTCTACTACTACTACCACACCTTCGCCAAGACGATGGACGCCCTCGGCGTGGACACGTTCGAGGACGCCAGTGGCGTGAAGCACGACTGGCGCGCGGACCTGACGGCGGCGCTGGCGAGCCGGCAGCGCCCGGACGGCAGTTGGGTGAACGAGACCGACCGCTGGATGGAGGGCGACCCGAACCTCGTCACCGGCTACGCCCTGATGGCGCTCAGCTACTGCCGGAAGAAGTAACTCGGCTGCGTTGCCGCTTGCGGCTTCGCGCTTCACAGTGCGAAGCCGCAAGCGGTTGGGCTTCCGGTATGATGGGAGTATGACGCGCCTCCTCCCCGCCGCCGCGCTCGGCGCCCTCCTCGTCGCCTCCGCCGCGCCCGCGCACCCGCTCCCCAACACGCGCTACGACCGCACCGTCGCCGTCCGCGTCGGGCCGGAGTCGGTGCAGGTGAAGTACACGCTCGAGGTCACACAGTTCACCATCTTCCTCGACGGCGCCAAGCTCTTCACCGCGGACGAGATCGCCAAGCTGGACAAGACCGGCCGCGGGTTCGTACTCGCCTACGCGAAGAAGGTCGCCCCCGAGATCGCCCGCGACCTGCGGGCCGCCAGCGACGGGACGCCGCTGACGTTCGTCGTCGAGAAGGTCGAGGTCGAACCCGGCGAGCACCCGCGCTTCCGGTTCGAGTTCCGCGCCCCGTGGCCGCCCGGCCCCGACAAGCGCAACCTCACGTTCGACGACGAATCGTTCCCCGAAAAGCCCGGCGTGCTGGCGCTGACGCTCGCCGAAACCAGCCGTGACAGCGGGGTGTCGTTCGACGACCTGATCGAACCCGACCCGCACTGGCGCGACCGACCGGCCATCGACCTGACCCCCGAGCAGGCGGCGCACGTCCGCAAGGCGTCCGCCGTGGTGAAGCTGCCGCGGGCGATCGTCGACCCGAAGGCCGCGAAGAATCCGGGGACTGACGCCCCCGGCTCGCCCGAAGTCACCGTGACCGAGCCCGCGGAACGACCGTCGCTCGCGGCCGACCTCGCAACCCGCGGGCTGCCGGCGCTGTTCGACTCGTCCTACGGCCTCGGCGTGCTGCTGCTCGCCGCGTTCCTGTTCGGCGCGGCCCACGCCTTCACGCCGGGGCACGGCAAGACGCTCGTCGCCGCCTACCTCGTCGGCGAGCGCGGGACAATCGGCCACGCCCTCATCCTGGCGGTGACGACGACGGTGGCGCACACCGGGTCGGTGATCGCGGTCGCGGCCGTGCTGTGGGGCGTGTACGGGAACGAGGTACCGGGCGCGACGCAGGGCGTGTTGCAGTTCCTCGGCGGCGTCCTCGTCGCAGTCGTCGGCGCCTGGCTACTCCTCCGCCGCCTTACCGGTCGGGCCGACCACTTCCACTTCGCCGGCGGCCATCACCATCATCACGACCACGGCGACGGGCACCATCACCACCACGGCCCGCCGCCGGAGGACGCGAAGACGACCTTCGGCTGGACGCGGCTGATCCTCATGGGTCTGGGCGGCGGGCTGATACCTTGTTGGGACGCGGTGCTGCTGCTCCTCGCGGCGACGGCGCTGAACCGCGTCGGCTTCGCGGTGCCGCTGCTGCTGGCGTTCAGCGTCGGGCTCGGGGCGGTGCTGGTGTTGTTGGGCGTGAGCGTCGTCTACGCCCACCGGGCCGGGGCGGTGCGGTTCGCGGAGAGCCGGTGGTTCCGGGTGCTGCCGATGGTCAGTGCCGGGCTGCTGCTGGGCATCGGCCTCTGGCTGTGCCGCGAGGGGCTCAAGGCGGCGACGGGGTGAGACCGTCCGCGGGCCGCAACGGCCCGCACAGCACCAGCAGCGCGAACGCCATCGCCCCGACCGGTCGGTGCCACTCCACGCCGAGCGCCTGCATCGTCGGGAACGGCACCAGTTGCAAACCGAGGAGCAGCACGGCCGCCAGCCCCCACCCGCGTCGGCCGGCGGCGAACAGGTCGCGCACCCACGGCACCGCCAGCACCAACCCGACCAGCTCATACGCCAGCACCTGCGGGCACACGACCGCCAACGAGGCCGCCATCGCCAGCGCCCACGCCTCCGACGGCCGGGTGCGCGCCGCGACACACCGCAACGCCACCAACCCGAACCCGACCGCATAGCTGAGGAGCATCGTCGTTGCCGACTGTTCCACGAGCACGCGCTCGCCGCTGGCGACGTACAGGAGGCGGTTCCAACTCGTCATCTCGTAGGCCATCTCGGCCCGGTTGTACGCCACCGTCTGATGACCCGCCCCGGCCTGTTTCAGGTAGTCGAGGAGGAATAGCGGCGTGCCGCCGACGAACAGGGCACCCAACAGGTTCAACCCGGCGACGACCAGGAGCACGCCCGCGGCACGCCGCCAACCGCCGAGATACCACGCCAACGGGAGCAGCGGCAGGGCGACGTGCGGCTTCACGAACGGCAGCGCCCACAACAGTGCCCCCACGAGGTTCCACCCGCGCCCGAACGCGGCCAGCCCGGCGATCACGCACCCGACCGCGACCAGCGACGTCTGCCCGACCATCACCACGGCCAGCGTCAGGAAGTTCAGGACGAGCAGGAACGGTACGAGCAGTCGCACCACCTCCGATCCGTTCGGCTGACCCGCGGGGCGAAAGAGGGTGACGACTCGGGCCACCGCAAAGGCGGCGAGGCCGTTCACGACGGCCCACAGGAGCTTGGCGTAGAACCA
>DASPHQ010000527.1:0-4963 GCA_035629595.1 Urbifossiella sp.
CGCCCGGTGCTTCTCCAGCTGCTCGCGGATCGTCACCGCGCCGCGCACGTCGGGTTCCACCGCGGGCACGTTCGGCGGCGGCGGCTCCGGCGGGCGCCCCAACAGCCGGTCGAGCACGAACGCCCCGCGCGGCACCGGCGACGTGGTGGTGCCGTTGGCCGTCACCTTCAGTACCGCGGCCTGCGTCAGGAACGGGCCGCGCGGGCTCCCCGCCGGCAGCGCCACCCGCCGCACCTGACAGCCGACCACGCCGGGGATGCCGTAGTGCGCCGCGAGCCGCTGGTTGATCACGGCGAAGTCCGAGCGCACGAGGTAATCCGCGGGCAAGTCCTTGTCCAGCAGCTCGCGGAAGTAGCCGAGCGACTCCATCATCATCGAGTCCTGCAGATACTTGCTGAACTCGGGGTACAGCTTCCGGTCGGGGTCGTTGGCGGCGATCAGCCGGAGCTTCAGCCACTGGCCGAGGAAGTCGTCGGCGAACCGCTGCGCCTTCGGTTCGGCGAGCAGCCGCGCGGCTTCGGCCGTCAGCGCGCCGGATTTGCCCAGCGCGCCGGCCCGAGCCTTCGCGGTGAGGGCGTCGTCCGGTAGCGAGTTCCACAGGAAGTACGACAGCCGGTTGGCGAGGGCGAAGTCGTCCAGCGGCCCGGCCGGCTCGACGTGGTAGAGGAAGTCCGGCGAGCAGAGCGCGGCACGGTACGCCCAGCGCATCGCCACCTCGAACGAGTCGCCCGCCTTGAGCCGGTCGGCGACGCGGTCCACGTAGCTCTTGCGCGTGTCGGCACCCACCGGCCGGCGGAACGCCCGCGGCAGGAAGTCGGCGAGCAGCCTGTCGGCGTCCACGATCGGTTGCGTCGTGCTGACGGTCCACAGCCCTTCGACCGGGTCGGCCTTGTTCTTCCCCATGAACAGCTGCTGCCGGTCCGGCCGGCGCGGCGGCGGGCGCACGCTGCTTTTCGGGTCGAACTGCGTGATCGGCAGGTCGCCGAACAACCGCTTGTGGCCGAGCGGCGGCCAGGCGTCGTGGAGCGGGCCTTCGACGTCGAGGTAGTCGCAGGCGATGCCGGGGCCGGTGAACTCCATCGCCCGCCGCTTCTTGAAGTAGTTCGCGGTCGGGGCGAGCGACGCGGTGTTGTACCCGATCGTCTCGCGCGGGTTCAGCCACGTCTTGACGACGTGAACCTGCTCGGCCATCGGCGGGGCGTCGTAGTGGCCGAGGACGGTGCTCGGGTGCCCGCCGCCGCGGCCGTCGCCGACCAGTTGCACGATGGAGAGCCGCACGGCTTCGGTGCCGCGGGCCGGCACGACTTTCCCCTGGTCCCAGCCGAACGCCCACAGGCTCGTGGTGAGGCGGTAGCGGCCGGGGTAGATCGCCACGAACTCGTTGAAGTACGGGTGGAACGACTCGTCCTCGTGGCGGAACAGGCCGACGGACGACCCGCTGCGGAACGACCCCATGCGCTCGTGCGCCCCCTGGTCGATGTGGCCGTGCTCGCCGGCCGGCGGGAAGTCCGGGTCCGGCTGCTTGTTCTTCAGCATCACGCCGTCGCCGTTCATCAGCACGTGCGCGACGAACCCGTGCGGATTCGCCAGCGAGATGCGCTGCTTGATCGCTACCGGCGCCCGCGGTCGGGTGGCGACGGCCATGTCGAGGGCGCGGTCGGCGGCGTCGAGGTAGCGGGCGAGGGTGACGTGCGACAGGTCGAGGGCGTCGGCGTTGCGGTCGAACCCGTGGGCCTGGCCGTCGGGCGGCAGGTCGGCTTGCAGCAGCAGGCCGGGGAGGTCGAGGAGGTCGCGGACGGTGTTCTCGTACTCGGCGCGGGTGAGGCGGCGCAGCCGGGTGCGGCCGTCATTCGCGGCGGCGGCCTTCTCCGCGGCGATCAGGTCGTCGCGGACGGCGTTGATCGCCGCGGTCAGGTCGGCGGCGGGCGGCCGCGGGCGCGACTTCGGCGGCATCTCGCCGGCGGCCATTCGGTCGTGGACCTTGACCCACCCGGCGGCGTCGAGCGCGGCGGTGAGGTCGAGCCCGCCCTTCTTGCTGGTGGCGTCGTGGCACGACACGCAGTGCGCGTCGAGGAACGCGGTCGGCGGGGCGGCGTGTGCCACGGCCGGGACGGCGAGCAGCGCGAGGGCAAAGAGGCGGTTCATGGGCTACCAGAGGCGGGTGACGCCGTAGGCGTCGAAGCTGACATCGGCCCCGACCACGTCCAGGTTGAGCCGGAGTGCCTGGGTGATGAGCATGCGGTCGAATGGGTCGCGGTGACCCGGAAGCGGGAACGAAAGGGTCTCGTACGAGACGCAATCCTCGAACTCGATCGAGAGTTCCGTCAGGCGATACGCCGCAAGGACGTTGTTAATGAGCGTCCGGTAGTCGGCAGAGAGTGTCAGCTTCTTCAGCCCGGACTTGATGGCAACCTCCCACATCGACGCGATGCTCACGAATGCGTCGTTCGCGGGGTCCACGATCAACGCGGCGGCCGTGCTGCTCAGTTTGGCGTCGCCGTCGACGAGCCAGAGTAGGGTGTGCGTGTCGAGCAGGAGCTTCACTCCATGTACTCCTTCATGTCCTCCAGCGGGGCGTCGAAGTCCGGCGCCATGTAAAGGATCGACCCGCGAAACAACCCCGGAGCGGGGCGCGGTTCAGTCGATCGCGGCTTCGGCGGGCCGACGATCCGCGCCACCGTTGACAGGTTCTCCTTGATGACGATCTCGTCACCCGGCCCCAGGAGGCGGACCAGGTCCTTCAGCTTCGCGGCGGCCTCGTCCAGCGTCACGGTCGCGGTCATGGCGTCCTCCTCAGCTCGCTTCCAACCCGCGCATTGTACCACGGCCCGACGAGAACTCCCGGGCCTCCACCCCCAGCCGCTGCAGCATCGACACGTACAGGTTCGCCAGCGGGTAGTTGTTCTCCTTGTCGAACGCCAGGTGCTTCCCGTGCCGGAACCCGCCGCCGGCCAGCAGCACCGGTAGGTTCGTGTTCGAGTGGCTGTTCGCGCTCCCCATGCAGGTGCCGTACAGCACCATCGTCCGGCCCAGCAGCGTCTCACCCTGCTCGGCCGCGCCCGCCAGCGCCGACAGGAACCCGGCCAGGGCGTCGAACTGCGCCTCCTCCTTCGCCCGCAGCTCGGCCAGCACGTCCGGCCGGTTGCCGTGGTGCGTGATGTTGTGAATCACCGTCGTGTCGATGAACACGCTCACCAGCCGCGACGAGTCGGTCTCCAGCGCCAGCCTCACCACGTCGAACATGATCGCCGTCTGCCGGGCGAACTCCTTCGCGTCGGTCACGTCCGCCGGCGGCGTCGCGCGCACCACCGGCTTCGGCCGGTGCTCCCAGTCCTCGGCCGACGCCAGCCGCCGCTCCAGGTCGCGGACCGACGTCAGGTACTGGTCGAGCCGCTGGCGGTCGGCCGGGCCGAGCGTGCCGTTCAGCCGCCGGGCCTGGTCGCCGACGAAGTCGAGGGTGCTGCGCCCCTGGCGAATCTCCTCGACGCGGGCGGCCACCTCGCCGGGCTTCCCCTGCACGAACAGCTTCTCGAACAGCCGCTTCGGGCTCCGCTCGATCGGGATGGGCGCGCCGCTGCGGGTGTAACTGAGGGTCTGCCCCTCCTGGCCGACGCCGAGCACCAGCGACGGGTAGCGGGTGCGGTTGCCGAGCTGCTCGGCGGCGAACTGGTCGAGCGACACGCCGTTGCGGAACCCGCCGCGCTCGGGGTGCGGGGTGCCGGTGAGGAAGCACTTCTCGGCCGCGTGCCCGCCGGTGACGCCGGGGTGACTGACGCCGCTGAACACGGTCAGCTGGTTCTTCACCGCGGCGAGGCGCTGGAGGTACGCGGTGGGGGCGTAGTCGGCGCCGTCCCTCTCGGGGAAGAAGAACTGCGGGAGGATGCCCATGTTCGTCTCGACGCACACCATCCGCCGCGGCACCTCGCGGCGCTCCTGGGCGTGGGCCGGCTGCATGGCGTCGAGGTACGGCAGGGCGAGGGCGACGCCGGCGCCGCGGAGGAACGTCCGGCGGGACAGCGGCCGCGGGGTCGGGAGCATGGCAGTGACCGGCGGGGAAAGCGGGGAACGGCGGGTAGGTCTAGAATCGCACGCCGCCGCGGCGGCGTCAACACGCTGGGTGCCAGGTCATTCGCACGGGGACACTTGGTTCCAGGAAGGAGGGGGACCCAGTCCCAGAAGCATTGAGTCAACTGGAGGAATCATCGTTGGAACGACGCCGCCGGGCCGGCCACGACACGAGTCCTTGCGCGGTCAGCACTTGCGTCAACCGATCTCCTCCAGCACCAGCGGCATCGGCGCGGGCGGCGCCTCCCCGATCGTAAAACCATCCGCCAGCAGCGGCCGCGCCGCGGCGAGCGTGGCGTCGTCGCGGTAGAACACCTCGAACACCGCGTCGCCTTCCTTCACCCGCTCACCGACGGCCGCGCGCACGGTCACGCCGACGGCGTGGTCCACCGCGTCCTCGGCGCGGCGGCGGCCGGCGCCGAGCAGCATCGACGCCACCCCCACCTTCTCCGCGTCCATCGCGGACACGAACCCGCCGCGCGGCACCCGCACCTGGGTCGTGTGCGGCGCCGTCGGCAGGCGCGAATAGTCGTCGATCACGCGCGGGTCGCCGCCCTGCTGCGCGACGCACTTGCGGAACACTTCCAGCCCCGCCCCCGAGGCCAGCGCCGCCCGCACCTTCGCCTCCGCGTCGGCGATGCCGGCCAACTCCACCATCCGCGCCGCGAGCAGCACCGACAGTTCGGTCAGGTCCGCGGGGCCGTTCCCCTTCAGCGTCTCGATCGACTCGACCACCTCCAGCGAGTTGCCGACGCCGCGGCCGAGCGGGGCGTCCATCGCCGTCAACACCGCCCGCATCTTCAACCCGTTGGCGGTGCCCACCCGCACCAGCGACTCGGCCAGCACCTTCGCGTCCGCATGCGACTTCATGAACGCCCCGCGGCCGGCCTTCACGTCC
>DASPHQ010000528.1:0-5547 GCA_035629595.1 Urbifossiella sp.
AGCGGCGCAGAGGAGGGGGCGCATCGGCGGGCTCGCGTAGGTGGGAGGGACGCGGCCAGCGTACCACGGCGGCGCCGGCGGGTGAAGGGGCTGAGGGCTTTCCTCGGCCGGCGGCGGTGGGTACGTTAGGTTCAACTCCCAGGCGCCCGCCCACCGATGTTCACCCGCCCCCGGATCGACGCCCTCCAGGCCGCCCTCGGCGACGACCTGGTCCGCTTCCTCCCGGAACTGGTCGTGTGCGCCGGCGTGGTGGTGCTGCTGCTCGCCCGCCTCGTCCGCCAACTCGACCGCAGCCACCTCGGCGGCCTCGCCGTCGCGGTGCTCGCCGTGGCGCTGTTCGCCGCCGTCGCCGGTTACCCCGCGGAGACGGGTTCGGCGCGGCAGGGTAGCCTGTTCGCCGGGATGCTCGTGGCCGACCCGTTCGCCGGCTACGTGCGCGTGGTCGTGCTCGCGGCCGCGATCGTCACCGTGCTGCTGACGCGCGTCACCGGCCTGCCGGACGCGGAGGACTCGGCCGACTTCTACGCCCTGCTCCTCGGCGGGGCGCTCGGCATGATGCTGATGGCGTCGGCGAATCACCTGCTGATGGCGTTCATCGCCGTGGAGATGGCGAGCCTGCCGAGCTACGCGCTGGCCGGGTTCCTGAAGGGGCGGCGGACCGGCGGCGAGGCGGCGCTGAAGTACGTCGTGTTCGGCGCCGGCGCCAGCGGGGTGATGCTGTACGGCATCAGCCTGACGGCGGGGACGTTCGGCACGGGCTACCTGCCGGATGTCGCGTCCGGGGCCGCATCCCGGCTCGCGGGGCACGGCGGGTTCGACCCGCTGCTGCTGGCCGGCGTGGCGCTGACGCTCGTCGGCCTGGGGTTCAAGCTGGCGGCGGTGCCGTTCCACTTCTGGTGCCCGGATGTGTTCGCCGGTGCGGCCGCGGAAGTGGCCGGGTTCCTGTCGGTGGCGTCGAAGGCGGCGGCGGTGGCGCTGGCGGCCCGGCTCGTGTACGCCTTCCACGCCGCCGCCCCGGACACGTGGGTTGTGACCAAAACGCTCGGCGTCGGCCTCGGCGTCGTCGGGGCGGTGACGGTGACGTTCGGGAACCTGGCCGCGTTCGCGCAGACCGACCTGAAGCGGCTGCTGGCCTACAGCACGATCGCGCACGCCGGGTACATGCTGATCGGACTGTCGGCGCTGAGCCTGGGTGCGGCGTCGGCGGTGCTGTACTACCTCGCGGCGTACCTGTTGATGAACCTGGGGGCGTTCGCGGTGGTGGCCGTGGTGCGGAACGCGACGGGCTCCGAGGACGTGGCGGCGGTCCGCGGGCTGGCGTGGCGGTCGCCGGCGGCGGCGGTGGCGATGGCGGTGTTCCTGTTCTCGCTGCTCGGCTTCCCGCCGCTGGCCGGGTTCGCCGGGAAGTTCCAGGTGTTCGCGGCGGTGTACGACGCCGCCCGCACCTCCCCCGGCTGGCTCGGCACCGCGTTCGGCGTGTTTCTCGCGGTCGGGGCCGTGAACACCGCGGTGAGCGCGGTCTACTACCTGAAGGTGGTCCGCGCCATGGTGCTGGACGAAAGCCCCGACAGCCCAGCCGTGGCAACGGGTGGGCCGGCGACCCTTCTCCTCGCCGTCCTGGCCGCCGGCGTTGTCGCCCTCGGTGTGGTGTGGAACCCGCTGACAACCGCCGCCGACGCCGCCGCGACCTCGATCGCCCGTCCGGGTGCGCCGGGGGTGCCGACGCGATGACCCCGGCCGACGCCGCCCGCCTCCAGGACGTGTACCGCCGCGAGGGCGTCTCTCTGCTGCGCTACGCCCGGTTCGCAGCACCCTACGCCGCCGGCGCCGACCGCAAGCGCCGCGACGACCTGTTTCGTGCCGCCGAGGAAGCTGCCGCGTCGCTCGAGGCTCTCGGTGCCGTTCTGGAAGCCGCCCGCGTTCCCCTGCCGTCGACGGGGCCGTTCCCCGTGGTGTTCACCGACCTGAACTGCGTCGCCGTGCGCTACCTCCAGAAGAAGGTGTGCGCCGACCGGGCCGCGGCGGCGACGGCGCTCGAAGCCGACCAGACCGCCCTCGTCGATCCTGCGGCGCGGGCCGCGGTTCAACCGCTCCTCGACCTCGCCCGCCGACACCGGGACGCCCTCGCCGCCGCCTCTCACCCGTAATTCATCGGTCGCGTGCCAGACTGGGTTCCGTTTCAGGTGGTGTGGGGCCGCTGTCCGGCCCCGTCCGAACGGAGTGAACGATGACGCGAATCCTCTCCCTGGTGTGCGGGCTGGCGCTGGCCGGCTCCGCCGCCGCCCAGGACCGCCCGAACCAGCCGCGGCCCACGCCGCCCGACCGTCCGAAGGCCGACGGCGGCCGCGACCTCCAGGCCGAGGTCGAGCGGCTGCGGGCGCAGGTGCGTGAGCTGGAAGCGCGGCTGGCGAAGGACCGGGGCGGCGACCGCCGTCCCGACGTCGCCCCGCCGAACCCCAACGACCGCCGGCCCGACGTCGCCCCGATGCCGCGGCCGAAGGGCGACGAGCGCGGCGCGGCCCCGAAGGTCGAAGGTCGCGGTCCGGTGCCGGCTCCCGAGGGTCGTGGTCCGGCACAGAAGGTGGAGGGTCGCGGCCCGGCCCCCGAAGGTCGCGGCCCGGCCCCGAAGGTGGAAGCGCCGATGGGCGGTCGCGGCGGGTTCGGCCCCGGACCCGGCGGCTTCGGCCCGGGCGGTCCTGGTGGCTTCGGTCCCGGCGGCTTCGGGAAGGGTCCGGGGTTCCCCCCCGGCGGGTTCACGCCGCCGGCCGCGCAGGGTCGCGGTACGCCCGGCCCCGGCGATGTGGAGCAGCGCCTCAACCGCATCATCGACGAGCTGGAACGCCTCCGCGACGACCTGCACCGCAGCCAGGGTCAGGGTCCGCGGCGCTAAGTTGAGCTACTGAGCCGGCCCCGTGAGGGGTCGGAGTGCGCACGACACTCCGACCCCTCACGGGGCCGGCTCAGTTATTGATCGTTAGTGCCCCGCCCGGCGCCGGCCGCGGACGCTGTGCGGGAACAGTTCCTCCTGCCTCAGGTTGCCGGCGGCGTCGAACGGCAGTTCTCGCGGGCTTCCCACCACCTCGAGGTGCGGGTGGGCCGCCGCCTCGGCCGCGAGCGCCGGCGACACCCACAGCTCCGCCACCTCCAGCGTGTTCGGAATCACCACGAACTTCACCTGCTCCTGCACCGGCTGCCAGCACGTCTCCACGGCCGCGCCGATGACCTCGCGGTCGGTCGGGAAGCTGATCGGCAGCTTGCTCCGCCACAGGAACCGCGCCGTCAGGTTGTTCATGCGGAACGGCACCGGGTCGATCGCCGCCAGCGCCCGGTCCGTCGTCAGGTCGGCGATGCCGATGCCGGTCGCGTTCCCGTGGCTCTCCGGCGACACGTCCAGCACCGCCATCCGCGTGATCCGCGGGTTGTTCGTCTCGGCCTCGGGGCTGGCCTCGATCAGCATCCGGCCGACCACGTTCGGGTCCATCCCGGCGCCGCTGTAGTTCTTGCCACACTCGCCGATGATTAGCACGTCGAACGCGGGGAACGGCAGCCGGCCCATGATCCGCCGCGCCTCGTCTAGCAGCACCGGCTCGCGGTCGAACAAGTCGTCGCGGTCGATCACCTCGACCCTCGCCGTCTCCTCGTTCGCGTTCTCCAGGATCGCCAGCCCGCCGACGAACGGCGTCTTGTCCAGGATCACCTTGCACGACTCCGGCATCATATCGCGCAGGCCGCGGGTGCCGAAGCTGTGGACCTGGTCGGCGCCGTGCCGCTTGCCGAACCCGATCACCAGCATCTTCACGATGCCGCTCTCGAACGCCCCGCGGAAGTCGGTGTGCGGCTTCACCCGCGACACCGTCACCACCGCGTCGCAGCCGAGGGCGTTCTTGTCCCACCACACCGGCTGGCCCCAGCTGTTGACGCCGATGTTCACCGCGTCCATGTCGGTGAGAACGGGCACGCCGAGGTGTTGTTCGTCGATCTCGTAGTCGGCGAGGAGTTTGCGCTGGCCGGGGGCGTTGGCCCCGCCATGCGAGCCCATCGCGGCGATCACCACCGGCTCCGCCCCCAGCTCCTTCAGGGCGTCGATCGTGGCCTTGGCGATGATGCGGTAGTTCTTGATGCCGCGGCTGCCGCAGCCGACGCCGACGCGCATCCCGGGCTTGATGCGGGCGGCGGTCTTGCCGTCGAGCCAGACCCGGCGGACGGCGGCGGCCACGTCGGCGAGTTGCGGCTGCGGGGCGGTCTGGCGGACGAGTTGAACCTGCGGAATGTCCACGGAGGAGCCTCGGGGGAGGGGATGACGCCAGTTTAGCCCGGCGGCTGGAACCGGGGTAGGGAAGGGCGTCGTTCGGGCAGCTGCACTTGGTTCCAGGCAGGAGGGGGACCCAGTCCCAGAAGCATTGAGTCAACTGGAGGAATCTATGTTGGAGTGATGCGGGGCGTGGCCGCGGCCGCAAATCAGACCCGGCAAATGAGTTGCGGCGTCACTGGCCGCTGACGGCCTTCCAGCGTGCCCGAACCTGCTCAGGTGTAGAGGTCCCAGTGACGCCGATTTGTTGGATGGTGATCGAAGCGACGAGGTTGCCGAACGCCGCCGCCTGCTCGTGCGTCAGCCCGCTGACCACCGCCGACGTGATCCCCGCCGAGCAACTGTCCCCGGCCCCGCAGATGTCGATCGGACCGGTCACGGGGTAGCCGGGGATGTGGCCGCCACGGGTTTCTCCGAACGTCATGCCCGCTGGTAGGAATCGAATTCCCAGCATTCCCATTGTGGCGAACACGGTGCGGGTCGAGGTGATCGGGTTCTTGATCGGATGGGAGTGTTTCACCATCTCGACGAATTCCGCCTCGTTCGGCTTCACGCACACGTTGCGGAACTTCCCGATCTGCTCGCGGCTGTCGGCCAGGACGAACTTCGACGGGTCGCGGTCGCCCAGCTCAGCGAGGCGATCGCGGACGCGGGCGGTCACCACGCCGCAGTCGGCCTCGCTCACCTGATCCAGCACGATCAGCGCCTCCACCGTCGGCCACACGGCGTCGAGCCGGGCGAGGATGTCGTCCTCGACGGCGGCCGGGGTCGGGGTGCGGTTCTTGATGTCGAGGCGGTTCAGCTCCTTGACGCCGTACATCGGCTTCGTGTACGTCGGGGTGCGGCGGCCGGGGGCGGCGAAGACGTGCGTCGCGTCCACGGCCGGGACGCGGCCGAGTGCCTGTCGCAGTTCGTAGCCCTCGCCGTCGTCGCCGATCGCGGCCACGGGCACGATGCGGCCGACGCCCAGCGCGGCGAGGTTGTTCAGCACTGTGCCGAGCGCCCCGGGGTAGCTGCGGACGCCGACCACCTGGTATGCCGTCAGGCCCGTTTCGACCGACGGCTCGTCGCGGGCCGGGTCGATGTCGAGGTAGCGGTCGAGGAACAGGTCGCCGAGGAGGCCCACGGTCTTGCCGGGGATCGTCGTGAGGACGCGCTCGACGAGGTCGGTGGTGAGCATGGTGACTGGCTCGACGTAAGTGATCCCTGCGAAAAGCCCGGGGACGGCCGTCCCCGGG
>DASPHQ010000529.1:0-2455 GCA_035629595.1 Urbifossiella sp.
GCTCACGGAATCGCTGAGGTTTGGGGCTGTCAGGCGGATTTTAGATCGACCCAAGTCGGACGATCCGCCCGCAGCACCTATCCCCTGATTCCCTAAGTCGTTTAGAGACAACCCCCTCCCACGTTTGCAATAGGTTGGTTGCCCCGGGCTATGCTGTCCCAGGCCGTTGGCCTGAAAACCAGGTGCCCTCATCAGCCCGAAGGGCTGGGACAACATAGCCCGGGGCAACGCCCCGGGTGGCGTCGGAAGGCGGTCAATCGCCCCACGTCCGCAACGCCTCGTGGGCCAGTTCCTCGGCCCGTTCGATCGTGTCCGCGTAGGTCGTGCCCACCGTCGCCAGCTCCCAGAACTCGGCGACCTTGCCGTACCCCGGCACCCATTCCTCGGTCCAGCGTTCCACCTCGACGCGAAGTGCCCCGGCCGTCGTGCGGATGACGCACGCCCGGAAGCGGCCGGACGGCGACGGGATGGTGCGAACGATCTCGCCGTTCATGGCCCACCCGGTCAGAACAGTTCGCGGACCGGCTCGCCGCCGTTCGGCAGCAGGTTCAGCACGCGCCCGCCGACGTCGGCGTAGGTCGAATCCAGTGGCACGCCGAAGTGGCGGTACACCGTCGCCGCCAGATCGCCGGGCGACACCGGCCGCGTCTGAATCTGGCCGCCGTCCTTGTCGCTGCTGCCGATCACCTGCCCGTGCCGCAGACCGCCGCCGGCCAGCAGCATCGACATCACGTAGGGCCAGTGGTTGCGGCCGTCGGTGCTCCCCTGCGTGCCGAGCTGCGGGGTGCGGCCGAACTCGCCCATCGCCAGCACCAGCGTCTGATCCAGCAACCCGCGCTGCTCCAGGTCGGCGACGAGCGTGGTGATGAGGTGGTCGAACAGCGGCAGCAGCGGGCCGAGCCCCTTACTGATGCCGCCGTAGGGCGGGATGTTGTCGCCGTGCGTGTCCCACGTTCCGGACGCGGTGTGGTAACTCAGGTCGAGGGTGACGAACGACACGCCCGCTTCGACCAGCCGGCGGGCCAGCAGCGCCTGCTGACACCACAGGTGCTTGCCGAAGCGGTCGCGGGTGGTGGCGGGTTCGTTGTTCAAGTCCAGCGCGGCGCGGACGCGGCCGCCGGTGAGCATCCCGAGCGCCTGCCGGCCGTACTTGTCGAAGCCGTCCATGGCGCCGGTGCGATCGATGTCGGCGCGGAGGCGGTCGAAGGTGCCGAGCAGCGCGCGGCGGTCGGTGAGGCGGTCGGCGGGCACGTCGGCCGGCAGCTCGAACAGACCGCCGTCGGTGACGCGGCCTGTGTCCTTCCCGACCAGATCGTAGACGGGTAGCCGCGCGGCGGTGTTGGCGAGGAACGGGTCGTACTGGCGGCCGAGGTAGCCGCCGAACGCGAGGTGGCTGCGCGAGCGCATGAACGCGGCGAAGGCGGGCACGTCCGGCCGGTTCGGGCCGCGGAACTTCGCCACCAGTGAGCCGACGGCGGGGTAGTGGCGGGCCTCCGGGTTGGTGCGCGGCTCGGCCAGGAGGTTAGCGGTCTGCATCACCGTGTTCGGCTCGTGGTTGCTGTGCCGACAGTCCACCGAGCGGATGACGGTGTAGCGGTCGAGCTGCGCCGCGAGCTTGGGCAGGTGTTCGCAGACGAGGACGCCGGGGAGGCGGGTGCGGGTGACGCCGAACGGCCCTCGGTTCTCGGGCGGTCGGTCGGGCTTGGGGTCGAGGGTGTCGATCTGGCTCGGCCCGCCGGCCATCCACAGGAGGATGACCGACTTCGCGCCTGCGGCGCGGCCTTCGTCTTGAGCGCGGAGGAGGTTCGGGAGGGTGAGCCCGCCGACGCCGGCGAAGGCGGCGCGGAGGAGGTCGCGGCGGGTGGGGTGAAACGCGCCGAAGGCGTGGGCGTGCGGCATGGTGAGCTGACTGTACCCGGCCGCGCGGCCGGCCGCAACAGTTCGCGGCGCACGGGTTGCACCGCGTCCCGACATGGGCAAGGCGAAGCCACATCCGCGGCAAGTGACGAAGCGGCCGTTCGACGTACCCGAGGCGCTGGAGAAGTTGCGCGCGGTGACGGCGTCGTTCCCGAAGGCGGCGCTGTTCGAGCTCGCGGCCGAGGGGCACGACTCCGTCTTCGAACAGCTTGTCGCCTGCGTCATCTCGATCCGCACCTACGACGAGGTCATGCTGCCCGCGGCCCGGCGGCTGTTCGTGGCCGCGCCGACACCCGCTGACCTGGCCGCACTGTCTGAGGCGGAGATCGACGCGCTGATTCACCCGTCCACGTTCCACGGCGCGAAGGCGAAGACCATCCGCACCATCGCCCGGCAGACAGTCGCCGAGCACGGCGGCACGCTGCCCGGCGAACCCGAGGTGCTGATGGAGTTCAGCGGCGTCGGCCCGAAGTGCGCGAACCTGGCCGTCGGCATCGCCTGCGGCCTGCCGCTGATCGGGGTCGATATTCACGTCCAC
>DASPHQ010000530.1:0-7190 GCA_035629595.1 Urbifossiella sp.
TTCGGCGAGGAGGCGGTCGAACGCGGCCGGGGTGATCCCGGTGAGTCGGCGGAAGGCGTCGGCCGACTTGCGGAGGCGGTCGGTGTGGGTCATCCCCACACCCTATGAGCTCAACCGGTTAATGTGCAGCGACTCTAATGCGTCTACTGACCCCCCGGGGGGTCAGTAGACACAATGGATTCGGGCCGACTTTCGAGTGTTACTCCGCGACGACGGGGTTGCGGAGGGTGCCGATCCCCTCGATCTCCACCTCGGCGATGTCGCCGGCCTTCAGCAGCACCGGCGGCTTGCGGGCGATGCCGACGCCCGGCGGCGTGCCGGTGAAGATCAGGTCGCCCGGCTCAAGCGTCACCACCTGCGACAGGAACCAGAGCATGTGCGGGACGCCGAAGATGAACTCCTTCGTGTTCGAGTTCTGCATCGTCTCGCCGTTGAGCCGCAGCTGCACCTGGAGCTTGTGCGGGTCGCCCAGCTCGTCGGGCGTCACCAGGACGGGGCCGGTGGGGGCGAACGTGTCGAACGTCTTGCCGATGCTCCACTGCTTCTCCTCGCCGCGGAACTGCCAGTCGCGGGCGCTCACGTCGTGGCCGCAGGTGTACCCGCCGACGTGCTGGAACGCCGTGTCGTCGTTCGGGATGTGCCGGCCGCGCTTGCCGATGACGATGACGAGCTCCGCCTCGTAGTCCACCTTCTGCGCCACCTTCGGCAGCTTGATCGGGTCGCCGCTGGCGATCAGGGTGTTCGGGTACTTGGCGAACAGCACCGGCTCGGTCGGGATGGCCTTGCCGCCCTCGATGGCGTGGTCGCGGTAGTTGAGGCCGACGCACAGAATCTTCGACGGCTTCGGCACCGGCGGCAGGAGCTTCACGGCGTTGGTCGCGTAGCGGACGGCCTTCGAGCACTTGGCCGCGTCCGCGGCTGCCGCCTTCACCCCGGCGCCGCCCGCGAGGAGGTTCTTGATGCAGGTCGGCAGCCCCGGGTCGGTGGCGTGCAAGTCGACGTAGTGGTCGCCGACCTGGGCGACGACGCGGGGGCCGTGGGGGGTGACGACGGTGGCGAGGCGCATCGCGGCGGGCTCCGGGGGCGGGAGGGTGATGGGCGTATTGAATGACTCCCGCGCCCGAAGGGAAGGACGCCCGGGTTGAGCCGGCACGAACCCGGTGCTACAGTTCCGTGTGAACCGGTCCGGGGAGTCATGATGCGTCGGCTGTTGCTGGCTGTGGCGGCGTGTGCGATCGGCCCTGCCGCGAAGGCGGGAGTAGTCGTCGTCGCCAACTTCACCCCCTCCGAGGTGACGCTGACGATCACCGAGCCGGGGCGCGAGAAGCAGTCTGTCACGCTCCAGCCGGCGCAGGTGGCCCCGATCGGTGTGGGCGGCCCGGCGGTGCTGGTGGTGCCGGCGACGCCGCAGCACCTGGCGTACACCCTCGACCCGTACAACGCCTACGTCATCTTCCCCGACGCCCAGACCGGCCGCCGGCTGGAGGGCGTCGAGCTCCCCGGGCTGCCGCTCGACCAGGACACCAAGCCGGGCGGCGCCCCGAAGCGCGACCCGGTGCGCGTGCCGGTGACGCTGCTGGTGGACGACGCCGACCCGCGCGCGGAGGCGCTGTGGAAGGACTTGCTCGGCAAGCGGCTCGCGGCCGCGTCGGCGGTGTTCGAGGCCCACTGCGGCATCCGCTTCGAGCCCGCCGGCTTCGCGGTATGGAAGTCCGAGCCGCAGGCCTCGACCGTTCCCGAACTCCTCGCCGACTTGCAGCAGAAGGTGAAGGCGCCTCCCGGCGGGCTGGTGATCGGGTGGACGAGCCGCAAGGTGGAGGAGAAGCCGAAGGAGCCGGCCCCGTTCGGCGGCAGCCGGCACGCGCCCGCGAATCACCTGCTGATGCGCGAGTGGGCGCCGCGCGAGGAGGCCGAGCGGACGGAGGCGCTGGTGCATCACCTCGGCCGCGCCTTCGGGGCGGTGCCGGTGCCCGACGCGGGGTCGGTGATGCGCGAGCAACTTGGGAACGGGCTGGCGCTCCACGCCCAGTACCGCATGCGCTTCGACCCGCTGAACGCACTGGTTCTGAACGTGTGGGCCGACGAGCGCCGCAACGGTAAGGTCGACGCCACCCCCGACCTGAGCCCCGCC
This sequence comes from Urbifossiella sp., assembly GCA_035629595.1. Taxonomy (GTDB): domain Bacteria; phylum Planctomycetota; class Planctomycetia; order Gemmatales; family Gemmataceae; genus Urbifossiella. Next base: position 2,132 of record DASPHQ010000530.1, read on the forward strand.
GGCCGGGCGCGGCTGAAGCGCGTGTACGGCGCGCTGCTGAAGGCGAAACCCGGCGACCCGTCGGCGCTGGCGTACCTCAACGAGTTCGACCGCGACGTGGTGCAGGCGCCGAAGAAGGACGTGCCGCCCGAGCCGGCGCCGCCGAAGGCCGACACGAAGCGCGACGCGGTCGCCCGTACGGTGGTGGTGGCGGTGACCGCGAAGGCCCGGACCGCCGCGGCTCCCGGGGGGCCGACCGGCGACGAGCTGACGGTGGCCTACGTTCGCGCCGCGGCGACCGCGGCGATCACGGCCGACGTCGAGAACGCCACGGCTGACGACCGCGTCGGCGGGTTCCTGCTCGGGCTGGCGGTGGCGCTCGACGACACCGACGCGCTCCGCGCCGACGACGCGACGCGCGATCAGGTTGCGGCGGTGGAATCGAGCGAGGCGCGGGACGAGCGGCGCGACGTGCTGGGGAATCCGACCGTCCGCGGCCGCCGCGACCTGTGCCGCCGATTCGCCGCCGGCGTGGCGGCGGGCGAACTCCTGCCGCGGCAGGCCGCCGAAGTCGTGGCCGTGAATCGCACCTTCCAGACGCTCGAAGGGCCGCGCCCCGCCGGCGTCGGGCTCTCCACACTGGCCGCCGACCTGGCGGGCATTGAGTTCACGCGCCAGCCGCGCGAAGACCTGGCGCGCCTCACGCAGCTCGCGTCCCTTCCCAACACGGCGGCGCTGATGCCGGACGTGGGCGGCCTTCCCGACGGACTGTCGGCGGAACGCTTCACCGCCCGCTACGGCTCCGCGACCGACCCGCGCTTCCTCGCGGCGCTCGACGACCTGCGCCGCCGGGTGCGTCCGGCGGCGAAACCGTAGCCGTCACTCCGGTAGCGGTCGGCCCTTCGTCTCGGGTGCGATCAGGATGAGCGCCAGCCCCACGCCGTAGACGCCGGCCACGACCGCGCACGCCCGGCCGTAGTCGTTGTCGAACGCGGCCAGCAGCGCCGGCATTTGCAGGTTCCCCGCGGCGGCGAGGATGCGGCCGAAGTTGAACCCGAACCCCTGACCCGTCGCACGCACCGCGGTGCGGAACAGTTCCGGCAGGTACAGCGGGAGCCAGCCGTAGAAGCCGGCGGTGACGAACCCCATCAGCCCGGCCGACAGCACGAACGCGGTGCCGTACTGCGTGTTCAGCTGGTAGAAGCCGACGATGGTGGCGAGCGACGCGACGCACAGCACCGCGTACGCCGGCCGACGGCCGATCAGCCCGCCGAGGAGCGCTGCCGCAACGCACCCGGCCGCCGCCCCGAGCGACGACGCGATTTGGATGACCGGCCGCGCCTCCGGCACGTCGCCGAACGGCAGCTTCCCGACCCACTGATACATCCACATGACGCCGCTCCAGGTGGCGAGCAGCGGCACCCCGCTGAGCCCGGCCGCGAGAAGCATTCGCCCCAACGTCTCGCGCCGTGCTTCTGGTGCGAGGCCACTCCGTCGCAGGTAGCCGCGCGCGGGGTGAAGGTAGCCTAGCGTCACCAGCACGACGCCGACCAGTGTGCCGCCGAGTTGCACCGCGAATGGGATGTCCTTCCGCGACCAGAGGAACACGACGCCGCCCGCGGCCGCGGCCCCGCCGAGGACGGCGAAGAGGTCCACGCCGGACCAGTGCGACGCCCGGCCGGCCGCCTTCTCGCGCTCCCACTTCTCCGACTCCGGCACGAACAGTCGGATGAACAGCGTCAGCAGCGCCGGCACCGCCCCGACGAGCATCAGCAGCCGCCAATTCCGGTTCGCCGTGAGCGCGTCGGCCGATCCTTCCGACAGGCCGACGGAGCGGAGCGCGGCCGCCAGTTCGGTCGAGCCGAGGTGCGTGAGGCCGAGGGCGATCAGGCCGCAGACAGTGTAGCCGAGGTTGCCGAACGCCCCGATCCACCCGGCGAGCGCCGCCCGCGACGTGTTCGGCCACAGTTCCATCACGAGCGCCACGCCGAGCGCCCACTCGCCGCCCATGCCGAGCGCACCCAAGAAGCGCAGCACGGTCAGCTGTTCCGGCGTGGCCGACGCCGCGCTGAGGCCGCTGCACAGCGAGTACAGCAGCACGCTAGCGGTCATCGCGCGGACGCGGCCGATCTTGTCGCCGAGCCAGCCGAAGACGACGCCGCCCGTCGCCGCCCCGATGAGGAACGCGGCCAGTACCACCGCGTACCACAAGTCGAGGTCGGCCTGGACGGGCGAGCCGCCGAGGAGTTCGCGGAGCGCGTCCTTGCCGACGAGCGGGAAGAGGCCCATCTCCATGCCGTCGAACATCCAGCCGAGGAGGGCGGCGGTGAGGGCGAGGGTGCGGCCGCGGGCGGCGGTCATGTCGGGTCTCGCGGGAGGCGGTGCGTCCGGTTACAGTATCGGGATTCCCTGCCCGGAGCCCGCCATGCGCCGAACTGCAACGCTCGTCCTCCTCCTCGCCGCGTCGCCAGCCGCCGCCCAGCCGCGGCCGATCACGCCCGCCGACTACGCCAGCGTCGCCACCGCGACGGAAGTGGCCGTGTCGCCGGACGGCAAGCAGGTCGTGTACACCGTCGCCACCTGGGACGAAAAGGCCGACAACCGCCGCTCCGACCTGTGGGTGACGACCACGGACGGGAAGGGGACGCCGCGGAAGCTCACGTCGGAACGGGCCAACGACCGCCACCCGAAGTGGGCCGCCGACGGCTCCGCGGTCTACGTCCTGCGGAACGTCAAGCAGAAGGACGCGAAGGAGGCGCCGCACGACGGGTCGGCACAGGTCTGGCGCGTCAGCGTGGCAGGGAAGGCGACCCCGGCCGCGATCACAAAGGTGAAGGGTGGCGTAACTGGATACGAGTACGCACCTGCAGCCGGGTACGTGTTCTACACCACGGACGACGAGGTGACCGACCCCGACGACTTCCTAAAACTCCGGGAGCAGTACCCGAGAATCGAGTACGGCCACGGCCGCCGCAAGGTGTCGGTGCTGTACCGCGTACCGGCGGCCGACGGCGATGTGCTCACGCTGCACGCCGGGAAGCGGTACATCCGCGAGTTCGCGGTCACCGCCGACGGCAAGCGCGTGGCGATGATCACCGCCCCGGACGACACCGTCATCCGCTCCGAGGGCGACTCGCGCGTGGACGTGTGGGAGGCCGGCAAAGTCACGACCACCGACCAGGACTGGAAGCAGACGGCCGCGTCGCCGTGGCCGTGGCTGGAATCGCTGGCGTGGAACGAAGCCGGCACCCGCCTCGCCTACTGCACCATCTTCGACGGCCACCCGGCCGAGATCATCACCTGCCGACTCAACAGCGGAGCCTGGAGTGCGGCCCGGCTGCCGCGGCAGGGACGGTTCCAGGTGCGCGGCTACGGCAGCCCGCTCCGGTGGGCGGACGACGGGCTGTACTTCCTCGCCGACTCGGCCGGGGCGGTCGAGCTCCTGCTGTGGCGTGGAGGCGAGCTGCGCCGGGAAAACGCGTTCTCGACCGAGGGGAACGTCTGCTTCGCGTTCGACGTGGTCCACGACCGCAACGACCGCCGGACCGCCGTGGGCGTGGTCGGCGGGGGAAAGCGTCTGCCGGTCCTCGCGGCCGGGTTCGGCGCGCGCGGGCCGTACACGCTCGTCGACCCGAACCCGCAGGCGGCCGGGTGGGAGTTGCCGACGGTCGAGCACGTCTCCTGGAAGGCCCCGGACGGGACGGCCGTCGGCGGCGCGCTCGAGCTGCCGGCCGGGTACGTGAAGGGCGAGTCGAAGCTCCCTCTCGTCGTCGCCATCCACGGCGGGCCGACGACGAGCAGCTCCGCCGCCCTCCAGTTCGACCCGCACAACGGTCGGCTCTACTTCGCCGCCGCGGGGTACGCCGTGCTCGCCCCCAACTACCGCGGCTCGACCGGCTACGGCGACAAGTTCACCACCGACCTCATCGGCCGCGAGAACGACCTAGACGTGAAGGACATCCTCGCCGGCATCAAGCACCTGATCGATGCCGGCATCGCCGACCCGGACCGGATCGCCGTCATGGGGTGGAGCAACGGCGGCTACCTCTCGAACTGCCTGATCGCGCTGCCGAACCCGCCGGTCCGCATCTCGGCGGCCAGCAGCGGGGCGGGCATCCTCGACACGGTCGCGGAGTGGGGCTTCAACGACGAGCCGGCGTACCCACGCGTGTTGAAGGGCGGACTGCCGTGGGAGAAGGCCGACGTGTACCGCCGCACCTCGCCGACGTACCTGCTCGGCAACGTGAGGACGCCGACGCTCATCCACGTCGGGGCGAACGACGACCGCTGCCCGCCGGGCCACAGCCGGATGCTGTACCGGGCGCTCCGCGAGAACCTGAACGTGCCGACGCAGTTGTGCGTCTACCCCGGGGAGCCGCACGGCCTCGGGAAGCTGTCGCACCGGCGGGCCAAGATGGAATGGGACCTGGCGTGGTTCGACCGCTACTTGAAGGGTGAGGGCCGTTGACCCACCCGGCCGGCGACGGTCAGCAGCGCCGCCCCCAGCAGCGCGCTGGCCGTCGAGCCGACGAGGATGCCGACCTTCGCCGCGACGAGGTGTGAGTCGTCGTCGAAGGCGAGGTTGGCGACGAACAGCGACATCGTGAACCCGATGCCGCCGAGCGCGCCGCCGCCGGCCATCACCTTCCAGTCCACGCCCGTCGGCAGCGCGGCCAGCCCCGACCGCACCGCCAGGAACGCGAACAACACGATCCCCACAGGCTTCCCGATCACGAGTGCGAGCGCGACCGCCACCGCCACCGGGTCGGCGAGCGCCGCCAGGTGGACCGCGACGCCGGCGTTCGCCAGCGCGAACAGCGGCATGACGACGAACCCGACCCACGGGTGAAGGGCGTGCTCGAGCCGAGCCAGCGGCGACAGCCCCTCGCGCGCCGCGAACACGGCCGCCCGCAGGGAGTCGAACCGCTCGTCCCCCTCGCCGGGGGCGCGGGCCGCGGCGGCGGTCAGCACCGCGGCGAGCTTCACGTCGCCGAGCCAGGCCACGGCCGGGGTCATCAGGCCGAGGACGACGCCGGCCACGGTCGGGTGGATGCCGGACCGGTAGACCGCGAGCCAGATG
>DASPHQ010000531.1:0-4785 GCA_035629595.1 Urbifossiella sp.
GAGTGGGTAGGCAGGCTGGGGGATTTTGGTAACGCATCGGCACAGAGGATGCCGATCAACAACGAGTTGCCACACGGGCGCGGCCGGAGGCCGTGGCGGGCGACCGGGAAGCGTGACGTGCCGGCCCCTCTCACGGACGAGGCGAGGGCGGCCGACCGAGGTATCGTCATGCGGCGGGTGGTCATTACCGGCGTCGGCGTCGTCGCCCCCAACGGGGTCGGCAAGGACGCCTTCTGGCAGGGCTGTATCGACGGGCACAGCGGCATCGGGCCGATCCGCTCGTTCGACGCCTCCGCCCACCCGATCCGGGTGGCCGGGGAGGTCCACGACTTCGACCCCGAGCCGTTCATCCCGCCGGCGTTCCGCAAGTCCGTCAAGGTGATGGGCCGGGCCGCCCGCTTCGGCATCGGCGCCGCCGGCCTCGCCGTCCGCGACAGCGGCCTCGAAATCTCGAAGGAAGACCCGGGCCGCCTCGGCGTCGTGATGGGCGCCGGGCTGGTGCCGATGGACCTGGGCGAGCTGGCGCCGCTGTTGGCGCGGGCGTGCCAGGACGACGGCTTCGACCCGACGAAGCTGCCGGCCGCCGGCGGCGACCCGCAGATGTTCCCGCTGTGGCTGCTGAAGTACCTGCCGAACATGGCGGCGGCGCACATCTCGATGGCGTTCAACTGCCAGGGGCCGAACAACACCGTCGTCACGGCGTGCGTCGCCGGCACGCAGGCCGTCGGCGAGGGCTTCCGCCTCGTGAGCCGCGGCGACGCCGACGTGATGCTGTGCGGCGGCGCCGACAGCCGCATCGACCCGCTGATGCTGCTGGCGTACACGGCGCTGGGGACGCTCAGCAAGCAGGGGTCGCTGCCGCCGGAGGAGCGGAGCCGGCCGTTCGACCGGCTCCGCGACGGGTTCGTGATCGCCGAGGGCGCGGCGGTGCTGGTGCTGGAGGAGTACGAGCGGGCGAAGGCGCGGAACGCGCCGATCTACGCCGAGGTGAAGGGCTGGGGGAGCACGTTCGACGCGTACTCGGTGACGAAGCCGGACCCGGACGGCCGCGGCGGCGCGCGGGCGATTCTGGCGGCGTTGAACGAGGCGGAGGTGGACCACCGCGACGTGGGCTACATCAACGCGCACGGCACGAGCACGAAGCTGAACGACGCGATGGAGACGGCGGCGGTGAAGCGGGTGTTCGGCGACCGGTCGCGCGAGGTGCAGCTGTCGAGCATCAAGAGCATGATCGGCCACTCGATCGGGGCGAGCGGCGCGATCGAGGCGGCGGCTCTGGCGATGAGCCTGCACACGCAGGTGTACCCGCCGACGATTAACCTGAAGAACCCCGACCCGGCGTGCGACCTGGACTACATTCCGAACACGGCCCGCGAGGGCCGGGTGCGCTACGGGCTGAGCACGAGCTTCGGGTTCGGCGGCCAGAACGGCGCGCTGGTGATGGCGGCGGTGTAACGTGCGTTTTGTAGGTCGGGCCGAGTCGGCGAGGCCCGACGCGGGGTAGCGAGGACGATAACCGAACCCCCGGTGCGCCGGCGCACCGGGGGTTTCGTCGTTCGCGGACCGCGCCCCGCGTCGGGCCTCGCCGACTCGGCCCGACCTACGAGACCCGAGCCGGAACCCCGTGCCGACCGCCGTTCCTTTCTGTTCCACCTGACCGAGTCGTGATACGCTGACGCGGCCGCTCCACGCGAGGGCGCACCGTGCCCGAACCCGACACCGCCGCGATCGACGAGGCCGCCGCCCTGTTCCGCGGCGCCGGCAGCGTCCTGTTCGTCACCGGGGCCGGGCTGTCGGCCGACTCCGGGCTCCCCACCTACAGGGGCGTCGGCGGGCTCTACAACGGGACCGACCCCGAGGACGGGCTGCCCATCGAGTCGGTCATGTCCGGCGACACGTTCCGGGAGCGGCCGGCCCTCACCTGGAAGTACCTCCGGCAGATCGAGGCGGCGTCCCGCGGGGCCGCGCCGAACCGCGGGCACGAAGTCATCGCCGGGATGGAACACCACTTCGGGCGCGTCTGGGTGCTGACCCAGAACGTGGACGGCTTCCACCGCCGGGCCGGGTCGCGGAACGTCATCGACATCCACGGCGACCTCCACGCCGTCCGCTGCACCCGCTGCCGGTACGCGACCGAGGTCGAGGACTACGCCGGACTCGCCCCCCTGCCGCACTGCCCGGACTGCGGCGCCGTCGTGCGGCCGGCCGTGGTGCTGTTCGGCGAACGCCTCCCGGCCCGGCAGCTGGAGCTGTACCAGCGCGAGACGGCCCGCGGGTTCGACGTGATGCTCTCGGTCGGCACCACCAGCGTGTTCCCGTACATCTCCGCCCCGATCCTCGACGCCTACCACTGCCGCAAGCCGTGCGTCGAGATCAACCCCGGCGACACGGACGTGTCCGAGTTCGTGACGGTGCGGCTGCGGCTCGGCGCCGCCGCGGCGCTGGACGCGGTGTGGGCGGCGTACACCCGCTGACGGCGGCGGAATCTCGCGTATCAAACCGCCGCCGGGCGGGAGAGGGAGTGGTAGCGGGCGGCGCCCGCGGGGGAGGGGCATGGCCGAGCACCACACCACCCGCATCGTCCGACACCTCCAGACGGCGGACGACGCGGCACGCACCGACGCCCAGCTCCTCGGCGGGTTCGTCGAGCGGCGCGACGAGGGCGCGTTCGCGGCGCTCGTGGCGCGGCACGCCCCGATGGTGTGGGGCGTGTGCCGCCGCGCCCTCGACCGGCACGACGCCGAGGACGCCTTCCAGGCCACCTTCCTCGTCCTCGTCCGCAAGGCCGCGGCCGTGGTCCCGCGCGACCGCGTCGGCCGCTGGCTCTACGGCGTCGCCCGCACGACCGCCCTCCAGGCCCGCCGCGCCGCCCGGCGGCGGGCGCGCGAGGCACTGCCGGCCGACGTTCCCGACCCGCACGCCGGACCGCCGGACCCGTGGCAGGAACTCCTGCCGCTGCTCGACGAGGCCGTCGCCTTGCTGCCGGAGCGGTACCGCGCGGTCGTCGTCCTGTGCGACCTCGGCGGGACGACGCGGGCCGAGGCGGCGCGGCAGCTCGGCGTGCCCGAGGGGACGGTGGCCGGGCGGCTGGCGCGGGCGCGGGCGCTGCTGGCGAAGCGGCTCGGCCGCCGCGGCGGGCTCCTGTCCGGGGCGCTGGCGGGGCTGCTGGCGCAGCGGGCGGCGCCGGCCGGGGTGCCGGCGGGGATAGTGGCGGACGCGATTCGGGTGGCGACCCAGGTGGCGGCGGGCCGGGCGGCGGGACTGGTCTCGCCGCCCGCCGCCGCGCTCACGGAAGGAGTACTCCGAGCCATGTTGCTGACCAAGGTCAAGAACGCCGTGTTGGCGCTGGTGGTGACGGCCGCCGCGGCGACGGCCGCGGGCGGGGTGGTCTTCCAGGACACGGCGGCCCCACCCGCCCCCGGTGCGCCGGTCGTCGTCCCGCCCCCGGCGGCGAAGGCGGACCTGCCCACGCCGCCGCCGCCGGTCGGCCCCGTCCCCCCGTCGGAGCGGAACTTCGACCTGAAGATACCGGCCCCGCCGACGGTGGAGCAGCTGCGGGCGCGGTACGTGAAACTGCACGAGGAGCTCGCCGCCCACCTGTCGGAGGATCAGGTGGTGCAGCGGGTCGCGGCGCTGGAGCAGGAGGTGGCCGAGCGGAAGGCGCAGTTGGCGCAGATGGCCCGCGAGAAGAAGGCGGCGGACGAACTGGAGGCGGCGCGGGCGACGCTCGCCAAGATCGCCAACGACTACACCGGGACCACGGCCGCGACGAGGGCGAAGCAGGCGCTGGAGTCGAGCGCCCGCCCGCCCAACTTGTTCGAAGTGGCCCCACCGTCCCCGCCGAAGATCGATACCTCACCGTCGCTGCGGCCGCCCGGCGGGGCCGTCCCGCGGAAGGAGTGATACCAGATCGTCTACATCCGTGACCGGCCGGCTCCGCGGCGCGGAGCCGGCCGGTCACGATTCCACCCGATCGGGTATGACCCCGAAGGTGGTGTGAGGACGGGCGAGCCGAGGGCCGCCGTTGGTGCCGCGGCTATGGGTCTCGCAGACTCGACCCGACTTCCGAGCCACCCGCGGTACTACCTGCGACTCCTCAACTCCTCGAGCTCTCTCACCGCCTCGTCCCGCTTCCGCGTGGCGCCCATCACGGCCTGGTTCGCCTCGGGACTGACCCGGCGCTCGAGCTCGCTCACCCGCCGCGGACTCTTCTCCAGCTCGACGCCGAGGTCTCGCCACTCCTTCCACACCGCGTTATGCTGCTGAACCGGCAGTCGCCCGCCGGGACCCCCGCCGTCCAGCTGAACCTTCATGTCCCGATGCCGGGCGGTGTTCACTTCGACCCAGGTCTTCGTGGAGAGCCACCTGTCCACGGCGTGCTCGTCCGTGGTCTTGTCGTCGCCCGCCTTGTCCGCCCCTCGGAGGCGTTTCAGTTCGGAATCGGCCTCCGCCACGGTGGCGATTAGCACCTGCTTCCGATCACGCACGGTCGGAACGAGGGCTTCGAACTGCTGCTTCTGCTTGGCGGCGGTCGCCTCCTTCCCCTGGAGCTGCTTTTCCACGGCGGCCAACCGCGTGTCGAGAGCCATCTTGTCGGCGCGGTTGTTGCGCGCGTCCTCCCGCAACTGGGCCTGTTCGATGGCCAGCTTCCGAACCTCCTGGCTGGTGGACCGGACCTCCCCGGCCAAGTCCTTGAGCGACTTCATCTCCCGGTCGAGTTTCGTGATCTCGGCGTTCGCGGTCTGGAGTTGCTTGATGGTCGCCGTGTCGGTTTTGACGAGGGCG
>DASPHQ010000532.1:0-6347 GCA_035629595.1 Urbifossiella sp.
GAACTGCGCCGCCGTGCTTGCGACGCTGGACGAGTTCGAGGCGCGCGACATTATCGGCGGGATGAAGGAGTCGTCCGCGCGGATCGAGCGCGGGCTGGTGGGGATGAAGGAACACCCGTTCGTGACGCACGTCCGCGGAGAGGCGGGCGGAATGGTGTGGGGCGTCGAGTTCGCGGACCACGGCGGGAAGTCGGCCGCGGAGTGGGCGAACGCGTTCGTGCTAGCCGGCTACCAGGGCGACGGCCCCGGCGGCGACGGCGTCCACCTGCTCGGCCCGCTGTCGAAGAAGGTGGTGCGCATCTCCCCGCCGCTGACGATCACCCCTGCCGAGGCCACCGAGGCGATGGCGCTGATAACCCGTGCCGCGGCCCGGCTCGCCGACGCGGGCGGGCGCGGTTGAGCAACCCGCGGACCGCCCGCCAGCGGAAGGTGCCGGGCCTCGCGACCTTGATGGCGGTCCGGTTCAACTCCGTCCTCAAGGCATTCTTCGACCGCCTCGTGGCGCCCGGTCGGCCGAAGATGCACGCGATGAGGGTCACCTGGTTCGGCCGCATCCGCTAGCCCGGCTCACCCCAGAGCAGGATTTCGCGGGCCTCGGCCACCAAGCAGGCCTTGGCCGCCTCGTCCATCGGCCCCGCCACCGGCTCGCCCGTGCGCAGGGCGTGCCCCCGCCCCTCGTGGAACACCAGCCGGGGCGGGCGGGCGAACACGCCGGCCTTAATCCGGCTCTCCGCGAAGGCCAGCTGGCGCGGCCCGGGGTTCTGCGAGTCGATCTCGCCGATGTGGAACGAGGCGCGGCCGCGGTACCCGGCCAGGTGGTCGATCAGCGGCGTCTCGTCCACGAACCACTGCTTCCACCAGTCGTTCGACGCCGCCACAAACCGGGGCTCGCCCCCCAGGTCCGGGTACGGGGCGTCGTCCGGCTTGGCGAACGCGTCGGCCATCAACTTCTCGTACCCCGCGGCGTAGTGGTCGTGGAGGGTGTCCCGGGTCCACCCGTCGCCCGGCGCCGCCAACACCTCCTGGGCCGTCCCGACTGCCTCGAACACCGGGTCGCCGGGCGAGCGGCGCCGCACGTCGTCCTGCGTGACCCGGCCGTCCCCGTCCGCGTCCCAGCCCATCAGGAGGCCAACGGACCGCTCGACGATCTGCCAGCGGGCAACCGAGACCGGGCTTCCGGTGGGCGCGCCGACGAACTGGGCCCCCCGCGGGTCGATCCGCCCCCGGCCGATCAGCCGGGCCGCGTTCAACCCGCCCTCGGAGTGCGCCCAGATGAGGACGCGCGCCGGGTCGAGCCGGGGGTGGCCGACGGCGAACACCCAGATGTCCTCGACGTCGTCCATCTGGGACTGGACGGTCACCGTCTGCCGGGCGTCGGCATCGACGCAGGCGTTCAGGTAATGCCGGGTGGTCTCGGGTTCGCTGCTGCCCGCCGGGCAGGGCGGCATGGTCATCTCGTTACACCGGACGCCCCGGTTGTCGTACCGGACGACCGCGACACCCGCGGCCAGGAGGTCGTTGGCCAGGTCTCGGTAGATCAGGTCGCGGTCGGTCCCGGACCCGCCCATGTACCCGTCCCGGTCCATGAACCAGCCGCCCGGGACCATGAGGACGACCGGGTAGCGAGCCGCATCCCCATGGGGCGGCAGCTCGACTTGCCCGGCGAGTTGCGCCCGGCCGTCGCGCGTCCGGATTCGGAACTGTTGGGGGTCCATGTTGTCGATCCGAGTGTCCCCTGCGGACTAACAAGAAGCTCACCTGGGCCGGCCGACCGGTGCGCTGTGGTCACGTGAAGCGTATCAGCAGCCGGCGTCAGGTGCAGCCTCGTTTCCATCCGGGCGGGGCACCGGCGAAGGGGTGCCGCGCGGTACGAAGGGCGACGCAGTCCTCGCCCGGCCCTGACCTCTCCGTCGTCAGGGTGCCGTGACTGTCACGGCCCGAGCGGTTCCGGTACTGTTACCTCAGCGACCCGCCCTGCCCGACGCCCCGACCGGAGCCACGATGTCCGTCGCCTGGATGGCCGACCTGATCGCCGCCGCCGCCGACGCCCTCGGCACCGAGCTGTTCGTCGTCAAGGGCGTGCTCGCCATCCTCCTCGTGTGCCTGCTGTGCGGCACCGTCGGGGCGCTGGTCGTCGGCAACCGGATGGCCTTCTTCTCCGACGCGATGGCCCACTCGGCGTTCGCCGGCGTCGCCCTCGGGTCGCTCACCGCCATCGCCGCCGGCGCCGGCCGCGACCCCGACACCATGGGCTGGCTCGTCCCCCTCGTCATGGTCCTGTTCGGGGCCGGCGTCGGCGCCGCCATCGTCTACATCCGCGAGCGCACGAGCCTCGCCGCGGACACCGTCATCGGCGTGTTCTTCGCACTCTCCATCGGCTTTGGGGCGATGCTGTTCCGCGTCCTCCAGGAGAAGAGCACGTTCAACCCCGAGGCGTTCCTGTTCGGGTCGCTCCTGTTCGTCCCGGAAATCGACCTCGTGTACCTGATGATTCTCGCGGTGGTCGTGGGGGTGCTGTTCGCCCGGCGGTACAACGACCTCGTGTTCGCCAGCTTCAGCCCGAGTCTGGCCCGCACCCGCCGCGTCAGCCTGCGGCTGAACAATTACCTGTTCATCGTCCTCCTGGCGCTCGTCGTCAACCTGTCGATCAAGGCCGTGGGGGCGCTCCTCATCAACGCCCTACTCGTCGTCCCCGCGGCGGCGGCGGCGAACGTGTCGCGGAACCTCCGCCAGCTGTTCTGGCTCACGCTGCTGCTCTGCGTCGCGGCCGGGCTCATCGGCTTCTACCTCAGCACGGCCGTCACCGTCCCGGTCGGCGGCGGCGTCAAGTTCGGCCCGAGCGGTACCATCGTCGTCGTCAGCGTCGGGTTCTTCTTCTTGTCCGTGCTCGCCGGTGGGCTGAAGAACCGGCCCGTCCGCCCCGCCTGATAGAATGAGCCGACGAACCGACCGGCGTCCGCCGGCGTACATCCGATAGCACACCCCCGCCGGCGGAGACGCGGTGAAGGACATCCTCGACTTCATCATCAACTTCTCCGCCGTCCTCTGGGAGGCGATGCCGTTCATCGTCCTCGGCGCGGTCGTCGCCGGCATCCTCGAAGAGTTCCTGCCGCAACAGGCGATCACCAAGTTCCTGCCGAAGGCGGTACTCCCGGCGGTGATGATCGGGGCCGGGCTCGGCCTCATCTTCCCGATGTGCGAGTGCGGCATCCTCGTCGTCATGCGGCGGCTCCTGCGGAAGGGGCTGCCGCTGTCGTGCTGCGTCGCGTACATGCTCGCCGGGCCGATCATCAACCCGGTCGTCATGTTCAGCACCGGCGTCGCGTTCTGGCCGCACGGCATCGGCCCCGAGGTGCTCGGCCTCCGCGTCGGGCTCGGGTTCGTCGTCGCCGTCATTACAGGGTTGGTAGTGCAGCAGCTGTGGGTGAAGCACGGCACCGCCCTGCTCCACCCGGTCGCGCTGCCGCCGCCGGAGCCGAAGTTTTCCCTGCCGCTGACGGACGCCCCCGCGGCGCGGAAGCCGCTGTCGAAGCGGCTCGGCAACATATCCGCGACGGCGCTCCACGACTTCGTGGACATCACCGTGTTCCTGATCCTCGGTTCGGTGCTGGCCGCGGTCGCCAAGCTGCACATCACCCCGGACCAGACCGAGCAGCTGTCCCGCGAGCAGCCGTTCCTGGCGATCCCCGCCATGATGGGCCTGGCGGTGCTGATGTGCCTGTGCAGCGAGGCCGACGCCTTCGTGGCCGCGAGCTTCACCAAGATGCACCTGTCGGCGAAGACCGCGTTCCTGGTTCTCGGGCCGATGCTGGACCTGAAATTGCTGCTGATGTACACCCGCGTCTTCCGCCCGAAGCTGATCGGCGTCATCGTCGCCTGCGTCGTCCTTCAGGTGCTCGTCTACTGCGTGGCGGTGCACCTCGTCTACCAGATGAACGGCTGGAGCGGCTTGCCCCGCGGCACCTGACCCCCGACCGGAGGCCGACATGGCCCACGACCATCACCACCACCACGGCGAGTCCGCCCGCGACTACTTCGTCGAGCAGCTGCTGACGATCTTCGTCGTCGGCGCGCTCGGGGCCGTCGGCATCCTCATGTACCGCGACGGCAAGCTCGGCTACATCCTGGCGGCGCCGTTCCACCTGCCGGTGCTGATCGGCGGCATCGCGGTGCTGGTGCTGGTGGCGGTGCGGGCCGTGGCGGTGTGGCAGGAGGCGGGGCAGGCGCACGCCCACCCGCATCACGAACACGGCCCGGACTGCAACCACGACCACGGTCCCGCCGAGAAGCACGGCCACCCGGTCCACCTGCACGCGCACGACCACCCGCACGAGCACGGCCCCGAGTGCGACCACGACCACGGCCCGGCACACGCCCACGCCGACGACCAGCGCCACGACCACGACCACGGGGCCGACGACCACGGCCACAGCCACGACCTGACGTGGGTGTTCGCGCGGATGATGGTGCTGTTCTTCCCCGTCGCGCTGTACCTCATCGGCGTGCCGAACTCGGGGTTCAGCCAGGAGCGGATCAGCGGGATGCTGGGAAAGGAAGCGGCGCTCGGCGTGAGCGTCGAGAACGTGGCGACCGGCGAGGGGACGGTGTTGAGCTTCAACGACCTGAACGAAGCGGCCTACGACGCGAGCAAGCGCGAGGCGCTCGACGGCACGGTCGGCATCCTGGTCGGCCGGTTCGACCGCATCGCCGACAAGGAGTTCCGGCTGTACCGGCTGAAAATGACGTGCTGTGCGGCCGACACGGTGCCGCTGAAGGTGCGCATCCTCACGCGGTCCGCGGTGAGCGGGTTCAACAGCGGCGAGTGGGTGAAGGTGAAGGGCGAGGTGCGGTTCGTGCAGCCGCCGGGGTCGGCGCAGTTCATCCCGGTGATCGCCGTCGGCGACCTGGCTGACGTGCAGCGGACGGCGGCGCTGAACGAGTACGAATAAGCCCGCCGCTCGCGGCGTTGCACTGCGGTGCAACGCCGCGAGCGGTGTCACTTCCCGGCCACCCGCAGGTACGCGAACAGGTCGGCCACGTCCTGCCGGGTCAGCATCCGCTCCAGCCCCTCGGGCATCAGCGACAGCCGCGTGCTCCGCAGCGACTCCAGGTTCGCCCGCAGCACCGTGTCCTCGGCCCCGTCGGCGCGGCGGAGCGTCACGCTCGTCGGCGTCTCGGCCGCGATCACGCCGCCGAGCGTGCGGCCGTCGGCGGTCACGGCCTGGTAGTTCACGAAGCGCGGGTCAACCTCGCGGTTCGGGTCGAACACTGCCGCCAACAAATCCTCGCCCGACTTGTTCGGCAGCGCCGCCAGCAGGTTCGCGCCCACGTCGGCCCCCAGGGCGTCGAGCCGGTGACAGGCGGAACAGTTCGTCTTGAACACCCCCCTCCCCTTCTCCGCGTCGCCCTTCAGGTCCAGCGCCCCCGCGAAATCCGCGACCACCTTCGCCCGGTCGGCGTTCACGGTCGCCTTCAGCACCGCCTCGGCCTTCGCGCGGATGGCCGCAGTCGGGTGTGCCTTCAGCGCCTTCACCCGCGCCGGGTCGAGCTCGTTCGGCGACACCTGGTTTTTGCCGATGGCGTCGAGCAGCTTGAGGGTTCGGTCCGGCCGCCCCAGCAGCGCCTCGACCACCTCGCGCCGCGCGGCCGGCGAGTAGCCCGCCCACGGGGTCAGCAGTAGGTCGGGAACCTTCGCATCGGTGTGGGCCGCAAGCGTGCGGACGGCGGCGAGTTGCAGGTCGCCGGGCGCCGTCGGCGCGAGGACGGGCGGCAACGACATTCCGGCGACATCGAACGGGCCGAACGCGAGTAGCCCGGCGGCCCCCACCCGCTCCGCGGCCGGCGCCTTGTCGTCCTGAACGGTTCTTGCCGCCGCGTCGAACCGTCCGCGCAACCGGGTCATGGTCTCCTTCGCTTCAGCAGGCGGGTCCGCCCACCACGCGGCCAGCGGCCGCGCGCTGTTCCGCATCCCCTGCCCCAACCCGTCGAGGACCGCCGCGTCCGCCGCCGCCTTCCGCCCGTCGGCGAGGCGGTTCAGGAGCCGGACGATCGCGGCCGAATCACCTCTCGCCCCCACCATCCCCGCGACGCGGGACAGACTCGGGCTGGCGTCGTCCGACTCCCACAGGTGACCGACCAGCGGCTCGGCGCAGTTCGCGGCCGAACTCAGCGCCGCCGTCTGAATCCACGGGTCGCCGGCGTTTTCCCGTAGGAGCGCGGCGAGGATGCGTGCCGCCCCGGCCGGCGGCTGTTCGCCGGCGCTCAGCGCCGCCTGGAAGCGGACCTGCGGCTCCAGGTCGGTGGCTCGCTTCGCGGCCAGGAAGCGGACGTCGGAGAAGCCGGCGTAG
>DASPHQ010000533.1:0-6653 GCA_035629595.1 Urbifossiella sp.
GCGGACGCTGAACAGGTAGGCCGGGTTGTTGAACGAGCTGAACTTGTGGGCGGAGTGGAAGTGGTCGTTGGCCACGTCGGCGTGGCACTTCGCGCAGTACTCGTCCATCATCAGCACGTCGGCCGACACGAACTTGCCGTCGGCGGTGCGGGTGGCGGCGGGCTCGAAGTACAGGGCGCCTTCCTTCGGCCCCTCGCGGAACCAGCGCTGCGGGTCTTGGGAGTGCATCACCACCATCGCCAGCGTGAACGCCCCGACGCCGAAGCCCCACCCGTAGGCCAGCCGCCACTTGATCGGCGGGCCGGCCTGGCGGTGCTTCACGTACAGCCACACCGCCGCGAGCGGCACCAGGATGTGCGCCCAGTACATCGCCCCCCGCGCGACCGTGCCCGTCGGCAACTGCGGCAGGCCGTCGAGCTGCACGAGAGCGAAGCCGGTGGCGCAGATGAGCAGCCCGGCGAGGAACAGCAGCACCCCGAGCCGCACGGCGACGCGGTTCGGCCGGTCGTGCGCGGTCTTCCAGTGGACGAGGCCGAACACCAGGAACGGCACCGTCCCCACGACGCCGAGTGCGGTGTGACCAAGGAACACCCACAGGCTGAACGCCGTGGTGTAACTATTCGGCGAGCGCGCCCAATTCAGCAGCGTGACGGCCGACAGGTAGACGCCGGTCGCGGCCAGGACGGCGAACACCGCGAACGTCACCAGCAGCAGCACGCGCAGCCGCGGCCCGATGGCGGGAACGTACGGCGCCGCCGGCTTCGCCGCCCGGCGGACGACGACCGGGGCCGGGACGTGGGATGACGAGTCCATCGCGGCGACCCGTGGAGAGGGAACCTGTTCGTGCCGTATCCTGACACTTTAGCCGACCCGACCCGCTCCGGGAACTCCGATGCCGCGCTACCTCGCCGCCGCGTGCCAGACAGACTTCCCGAACCCCAAGACGCGCGCCGAGATCGCGTCGCGCGTCGACCACATGCTCGGCATGATCGACAACGCCGTCCTCGGGTACAAACCGTTCGGCGACGTGCGGCTGGTGGTGTTCCCCGAGTTCGCCCACGCCGCGCCGGTGTATCCGACAGTCGCGGAGCTGGCCGACACGCTCGCGGTGCCGGTCCCGAACGAGCACACCGACCGCTACCACCGCAAGGCCCGGCAGCACGGCGTCTACGTCCAGACGGGCACGTTCCTGGAAGTGGATACGAAGTACCCCGGGTGCGTGTTCAACACAACGGCCCTGATCGGCCCCGACGGGCTGCTGCTGAAGTACCGCAAGGTTCACCCGTGGCTGCCGTGGGAGGTTCACGCCAGCCCGCACGACATCCCCGGCTACGCCGAGGATCCGTTCCCCGTCGCCGACACCGAGATCGGCCGCATCGGCTGCGCGATCTGCTACGACTGGCTGTTCCCCGAGGCGATCCGCGAGCTGGCGCTGCGCGGGGCCGAGGTGCTGGTGCGCGTCAGTGCCTACATGGACCCGTGGGGCGCGACGGCGCCGATGGACTGGTGGACGGTGGTGAACCGCTGCCGGGCGCTCGAAAACGTCGCCTGCGTGGTCGCGGCCAACCAGGGGGCGCGGGACTACCCGCCGTTCTCGTGGCCGGGCGGCAGCATGATCGTGGACCACGACGGCCGCGTGCTGGCCCAGGCCGACCCCGGCCCCGGCGAGAAGATCGTCATCGGCCCGGTGGACGTTGGCGCCGTCCGCGCCGACCGCACCCGCCGCTCGGGGCACGCCCTCCTGGCACACCGGCGCGTCGAAGCGTACGGCCGGGCCACGGCGCCGGCGTACCCCGCCGGCGCGGCCGCAGCGGGCGCGATCACGATCGAGGGTAACGAGGCGCGGACGACGGCGGCGAAGGCACGGTAAACGAACGAGCCCGGCCGCACCGGGCCGGGCTCGTCGGCGGACGGGCCGCGCGGGTTACTCCAGGTTCAGGCCGGCGAGGCCGTCGTCGCGGGTGACCCCGGCGGCGAGGTTGGCCAGCGGGATCGAGTCGCGGACGAAGCCGATCGTGCCGTCGCCGCGGAGGATGTTCACCCCGCCGGTGTGCGCCGAGTTCAGCGGGATGTTCGACCCGGTGTTGTCACACACGCCGAACGAGCCGCAGTTCCCCGGAGCGTCCGGCCAGAGGGTGCCGGCGGCCGGCCCGGTCGCGTTGATCGTGTAGCGGAGGGTCATCGTGTTGAACGTCCGGGCGTCGCTGATCGACGCCCCGTTGATGAAGGTGTTGCTCGAGTTACCCCAGCCGATCGTCCACCCGTGCGGGCCGTTGGCGTTCCACGCCTGGCGGGAGCCGTTGGCCGTCTTCAGGAAGTTCCCCTGCTCGCTGACCAGGATCGTGTTCGCGGTGCCGTCGGTCAGAGCCCCGAAGTTCTGCTTGGTGTTCATGACCATCGCCCCGCCGCGGGAGATGATGCCGCCCGAGCAGCACCCGGCGGCCGAGCCCGGGTTGGCGTATCGGGTCTCGGTGAACGTCGTCCCGGCGAACGCGGTCGGGGCGGCGCCCGAGATGGCGACGTACGTGGTCATCATCAGCACGCCGCTGCCCGGCACGCCGCTGGTGGTCGTCTCGGGGAGCGGCGACGAGGGGCAGCGGTAGTTCGAGATGCGGACGTTCGTGTAGATCGCGCCGTTGGCGGCGTTGCCGTACCCGGTGCCGCCGCCGATCTGGAGCTGGCTGTACAGGGCGCCCTGCTCCATGTGCGGAAGGATGTGGATCATCCACGACTTGCCCCAGTTCGAGGCGGCCGGGCCGAACGGCATCTGGTCCTGGTCCGTCGCCGGCGGGAGGAAGCCGACCGTGTCGTGGTAGTTGTGGATGGCCAGGCCGATCTGCTTCAGGTTGTTCTGGCACTTGGCCCGGGCGGCGGCCTCGCGGACCTTCTGGACCGCGGGCAGCAGGAGCCCGATGAGGATGGCGATGATGGCGATCACCACCAGCAGTTCGATCAGCGTGAACCCGCGCCGACGGGTAGGAGGAGGACGCATCCGGCACCTTGGGAACAGTGGACAGGACGTAGGTACAAAGCCCTGCGACAGGGATTGCCGCCAGTAGAACGACGAACCAGAGTCGGGTAAGTACGAAGAATCAGCCTGGAATGGAATCTACTTCGCCACCACCGACCGGGTCAAGGAAATAACGACCGACGCTCAGGTCGGTTTCATTTTTTCACCGGGTCGGCTTCCGCGACCTGCCAATACCGCCCGGTTGAGAGATTCGCGTAGTGGTGCGTCGGCCCGCCCGGCCACGTCACCCCCACCTCGACGGGGCCGTCGGCCGACCCGAGCCCGAACACGACTCGCGCGTCCGACGTGGACAGGTAGCTGCCGCCGCCCTTCACGTACCGGGTCAGCGTCCGCCCCCCGACTTTCACGGAAATCACAGTGCCGGCGCGGTCGCGGTTGTCCTTCGCGGCCGGCTCAACGCCGATCCACTTGCGATCTAGCGCGGCCACGTTCCGCAGCAGCGTCACCGGCTCGTTCGCGTGGCTGACCACGAGGTCGAGTCGGCCGTCGTCGTCGAGGTCGGCGACGGCCAGGCCGCGGCCCATGCGGTCGGCCCGGAAGTACGCCCCGCCCTTCCCCGGGAGCTCGCGGAACTGCCGCCGCCCGTCGTGCTCCTCGTTCCGGAGTAGCACCGGCCGCTGCTTGAACGTGGACCCGACCGGGTGCCGCAGGACGTGCCCGTTGGCGATCGCCACGTCCTCCCAGCCGTCGCGGTCGAAGTCGAAGAACGCGGTGCCGAAGCCGACGAACTTCTGCCCGAGTCGACCGAGGCCGGCGGGGGCGGTGTGGTAGCGGAAGCGGCCGCCGCCGAGGTTGCGGTACAGGGCGTGGAACTCGCCCTGGTAGTTCGCCACCAGCAGCGACGGCCGGCCGGATCCGTCGTAGTCGGCGGCGTCCACGCCCATGCTGCCGTTGAACAGGCCGTGCTCGTCCACCGCGACGCCGGCCGAGAAGCCGCGCTCCTCGAACCGCATCCCGCCGCGGTTGAGGTAGAGAAAGTTGTCGCCGGCGTCGTTGGCGACGTAAATGTCCGGCTTGCCGTCGCCGTCGAGGTCGAGGACGACGACGCCGAGCCCCTTGCCGTCGGGGCGTAGCCCGGCCGCGGCGGTCACGTCGGTGAACGTGCCGTTCTTGTTGTTCCGGTAGAGGCGGTGCGGCAGCGCCTTGAAGCGCTGCGGCGGGCACACGTCGCGCGGCACGCCGTTGCCCGTGCAGACCGGGTCGTTGGCCGGCGACCAGTCAAGGTAGTGGCAGACGTACAGGTCGGGGAAGCCGTCCGCGTCGAGGTCGGCCCACGCGGCGGCGGTCGCCCAGCGGTTGTCGGTCAGCCCCGCGGCCGCGGCCCGCTCCACGAACCGCCGGCCGCCGGTCGGGCTCGGCTCGTTGTGGTACAGGGCGACGCCGCCGAACCCGGTGACGAACAGGTCGGTAAACCCGTCGCGGTCGTAGTCCGCGGCGAAGGCTCCGTGCGAGTAGAACGGGGCGCCCGCGAGGCCGGCCGCGTCCGTCACGTCGGCGAACTTCCAGCCGCCTAGGTTGCGGTAGAGCCGGCCGGGGAGGCCGCGGACCGTCACCGGCGTGGTCGCGTCGATCACGCCGCCGCCGGTGAAGAACAGGTCGAGTCGGCCGTCGCGGTCGTAGTCGAGCACCGCGACGCCGCCGCCGAGCGATTCGAGGATCGTGTAGCGGTCACTCTCCTCGCCGTTGCGGTAGGTGAACGACACGCCGCTATCGACGGTCACGTCCTCGAACACCGGCGGGCCGTGGTCGTCGGCCGCGACCGGAGGCCGGTCGGAGTTCGGAGTCGGCCCGGGGCGGGTGAACCACCACACACCCGCCGCGGTGAGGGCGGCTAAGGCGGCGAAGGGAATGAGAACGCGGCGGGTCACGGCTTCCCCGACATGGCGGCGATGCGCTTCTCGAGTTCGTCGTCGATCTGCTTCACCTTGGCACGCTGGGCGTCGGCCTCGGTCGTCTTGCCGCGCTCCTGGAGGCAGCGGAGGAGTTGCACGTTGGGGGTGCGACGGTCAGGCGCCTTCGACACCGCGCGGCGGAGCAGGTCTTCGGCCTCGTCCGCGCGGCCGCGGTCGAGCGCCAGCGTGCCGGCTTCGGTCATCACGTCGGCGTCGTCCGGCCGCGCCGCGAGTAACGGGGTGATGATTGCGACCGCGGCGCCGTGGTTGCCGAGCTGGCGGTGCGCCCTTGACAGCCCGAGTTTCACCTCGAGCCGCTCGGCGTCAAGACCCCGGTACAGCGCCAGCGCCTCAGCCGGCTCGTCACGCGACAGGAACTCCGCGAGGTGGAACTGCGCCTCCGGGTCGGTCGGGTTCTCGGCGAGAGCCAGCCGGTACTCCTGGGCGGCTTCCGCGCCGAGCCCCTTCATCGCCAGCGCCTGCCCGCGACCGACGTGCGCCGCGGCCCGGTCCGCCGGAGTCGCGGCGACGCGGAGCCACTCATTCGCGCACCGCAGCGCCCGGTCCGGCTGGCCGATCTTGCGCATCCCGATCGTCAGCGACTCCAGCGCGAACGGCGCCGCGGGGTGGTCCGGGTGCTTCATGCAGAAGTCGAACACGCGGCCGGAGCCGGCCGGGTCGCCGGCCTCGATCCGGCTCAGGGCGCGCTCGATCTCCAGCACCTCGCGGTCGCCGCCGAGTTCGTCGTAGCGTCGCAGGTGCTCCGCCGTGACGGCCCCGTCGCCGAGGCGGCGCGACACACGGGCGGCGAGGAGGTGCGCGTCGCGGTCGGCGGGGTCCGAGGCAAAGTAGTCGTTGAGGTAATCCATCGCGACCGTGAACAACCGGCGGCCGGCGGCGGACTCGGCCGCGGCGCGGTGGTCCGTCCGCCGCGTCCCGGGGCCGAACACGAACCACCCGACCCCGGCGGCCAGCAGGGCGAGGACGACCAGCGGTTTGATCAGACGGCTCATCGCGTTACCGATTCTACCGCACGACCCCGGCGAAACCCAGCCGTGGCAACGGGTGGGCTTTCAACGCGGCTTCGCGATAGAATTCACACTTCACCCCCGCCCCCGGAACCCGCACCCGATGCCTGCCAAGCCCGCCCCGGACGACCTCTCCCTGCCCGACCTCCAGGCCGAGGCCGACGCCCTCCGCACCCGGATCAACCGGTTCCGCGAGTCGCTCGGCCGGTTCTTCGTGAACAAGCAGGAGGTCATCGACCTCATGGTCGTCGCCGCCGTGGCCCAGGAGCCGCTGCTGCTCGTCGGCCCGCCCGGCACCGCCAAGAGCGACCTGGTGCTGAAGTTCAAGGACGCCCTCGGCATCGCCGAGGAAGACTACTTCGAGTACATGCTGACGCGGTTCACCGAGCCGAGCGAGATCATCGGGGCGATCGACATCCAGGAGCTGCGCGCCGGACGGTACATCCGCAAGAAGGAGGGGAAGCTGCCGACCGCCCGGCTGGCCTTCCTCGACGAGATCTTCAAGAGCAACTCGGCCATCCTGAACATCCTGCTGACGATCGTCAACGAGAAGAAGTTCTACCAGGATGGATTGCCGCAGCCCGTGCGGTTGCGGGTGATGTTCGCCGCGACCAACGAAGTGCCGGAGCACGGCGAGCTGGCGGCGCTCAAAGATCGCTTTGTGCTCAAGGCCGAAAGCCTTTCGGTGCAGGACGAGCACTT
>DASPHQ010000534.1:0-6911 GCA_035629595.1 Urbifossiella sp.
ACGGAAGAGCCCCCCGCACGGGGCGAGGTTGCACCGGAGGCACCCGTGTCTGGCCGTCCGACCGTTCTCGTGGCCGAACCCGACCCCGCCGTTTCCCGCACCGTCGCCGCTCTCCTTCGCCGTCGGGGGTACGCGGTCGAACACACCACCACCGCCGCCGAGGCCGAGCGCCGGCTGCGCGAGTCGCTGCCCGACCTGCTGGTGGTGGAGTTCCTGCTGCCGGGCGGAAGTGGCGTCCGCGTGGCCGAGCTGGCGAAGGCGCTGTCCGACGACCGACTGCCGGTGGTGGTGCTGAGCGCGCTGACGGCCGGGGTGCATCACGAGTTCGCGTGGGCGGCGGGGGCGGATGAGGTGCTGGCCAAACCGTTCCGGGCGTCGGCGCTTCTGAGCGCGGCCGACGCGCTGTGCCCGGTGCCGCTCGTGGCCGCCCGGTTCGCCGAGGCGGGGTGACGCGGCGGTTGTCGGGCCCGCTGCGGCGCGGTACGATTCGGCGATGAAGCCGCGCGTCTACATCGAGACGACGATCCCGGTTACCTGACGGCATGGCCGAGCCGCGACCTCCTCATCCTCGCACGCCAGCAGAGTACCCGCGACTGGTGGTCGTTGCGCGAGGCGTTCGAGTTGTACGTGTCGGAGTTGGTTCTGGAGGAGTGTGAAGCCGGCGATCCCGCGGCCGCGGCCGACCGCCTCGCGGTTCTGGCAGGGATACCGATCCTGGTGGAGTCGCCCGCGGTCGGCGAGCTGACGGACCTCTTGATTCGCGGTGGACCTCTTCCGCCGAAGGCAGCGGCTGACGCCGCACACATCGCCACGGCCGCGGTACACGGGATGCACTACCTGCTAACCTGGAACTGTACGCACATCGCCAACGCGGTGTTGCGGCCGCGGATCGACGAGGCGTGCCGGTCGCTGGGTTACGCCCCGCCCCTCATCTGCACGACCGACCAGCTCCGCCCGGTGGAGGACGGGACATGACCGACGACGCGATTCAGGCCGGGATCCGAGCCACCCGCGACGCCCTCGCCGCCGAGAACGAGTACGACGCGTACAAGATGCTCGCCGCCGTGCGGGCGCGGTCGGTGGCGAAGGGCCGGCAGGTCGTCTCGCTCCCGCCCCGTTCGGTGACCGCCGGGCCGCCCCCCGAGGCGGTGTTTCCCGCCGGCGTCCGCGCGCCGGCCGAGGATTCGATCCTCCGCGAGATTCACGCCACCCGCGAAGCGTTCGCGGCGGCCCACGGCTACGACGTTCGCGCCATGGGTGAAGCCCTCCGGCGGTCGGCGGCCGAGCAGGGGCGCCCCGCCGTGCCACTCCCCGCCCCCGTGACGCCCCCCGAGGCGGCGTAGCCTCAGGCCGGGCGGTCGTCGGGGGCGCGGCGGAGGAAGTTTCGCAGGATGCCGTCGATGAACGGCCGGCTCACGTCGCGGAACCGGTCGAACGTCGTCCGCTCGACGGTGTACACCTCCACCGGCGTCGCCGCCCGCACCGTCGCGTTCCGCGGCTGGTTCATCAGCAGCGCCACCTCGCCGAACGAGCCGCCCGGGCCCATGCGGTCGAGGATCTGCTCGGAGCCGTCGGCGGCGGTCATCAGCACGTCCACCTCGCCGCGGCGGACGAGGTAGAACTTGCTCCGCTCGTCCACCGCGTCGCCCTGCCGCACGATCGTCTCGCCCGGCGCGAACGCCTCGACGCGGCCGCCGCGGGCGTGGTGCGGCGGCACCGGCAGGTCCGGGTGGACGCCGACGAGCAGTTGGTCGGCGATCTTCTCCTGCTCGTCCGGCAGGATGGCCGCGAACACCGGCGACCGCCGCAGCCCCTCGCGCACGAACAGCCGCTCCGCCACCACCACGTTCGACTCGATCCGCCCGCGCTCCATGTGAACGATCCGGTCGGCCATGTTCATGATGCGGGCGTCGTGCGTCACGATCAGGCTCGTCGTGCCCGTCTCGGCCGCGACGCGGTCCAACAGCGGCACCTGCCAGTCGGCCAGCCGGCCGCCGTCGGACGCCTCCGCGGCGCCGCGGACGAGCCGCGTCAGCTCCGTCGGGTCGCGGCGGCGGGCGAGGCACTGCAGCAGCGTCACCACGGCCAGGCCGGTGTTGGCGTCGAGGGCCGCGGTCGGCTCGTCGGCGAGGACGAGCTTCGGCCGGTTGACCAGCGCCCGCGCCACCGCGACGCGCTGCCGCTGCCCGCCCGAGAGCGCCGCCGGCTTGTTCCAGAACTTCACCGCCTGCGGCTTGCCGTCGATGTCGCGGTCGCCGAGGAGGAGGTAGCTCAGTAGCACGCGGGCGTCGGCGTCGGGGTCGGCGCTCCCCTTGAGGCGCTGGGCCATGCGCACGTTCTGGAGCGCCGTCAGCGAGTCGAAGAGGTTGTGCCGCTGGAAGATGAAACCGATGAGCCGGCGGACGCCGACCAGCTGTTCCTCGGCCAGGCCGGCGAGGCGGGCGTAGTCGCCGCGGCCGGCGTCCCACACCTCGACCTCGCCCGACTGCAGCGTGCGGAGACCGCCGATGAGCGTCAGCAGCGTCGTCTTCCCCGAGCCGGACGGGCCGCTCATGATGACCAGCTCGCCCGGCATCACCTCCAGCGTGTTGTCGAACAGCACCTGGGTGCGCGTCTCGCCGGCGCCGAAGTGGTGGTTCACCCCGCGGATGCGGAGCACGGGCTGGCCGGGCGGTGGGAGGGGTGAAGTCATCAGGCGAACGGCCGGCGTGAGCCGGCTGGTGGGGGTGGCAGGTGCCTGGGACAACGACCAGCCGGCTCACGCCGGCCGTTCGCCCGTTAACCGAACACGTCGGCCGGGTCGGCGCTTTTCACGCGGCGCACGGCCAGCAGCCCCGACGCGGCGCACATGCCGGTCGTCAGCGCGAACACCAGCCCGGCGCGGCCGGGAGTCAGCTCCAGCGGCATCCCGGTCAGGTGCGTCAGGAACCGGTACGCGAGCCACGTCACGAACAGGCCCGGCACGTATCCCGTCAGCGCCAGGATGCCCGCCTCCTGCAGCACGATGCCGTTCAGGTAGCCGTTGCGGTAGCCGATCGCCTTCAGCGTCGCGTACTGCGGCAGGTGGTCGGCCACGTCGCCCGACAGGATTTGATAGACGATCACCACCCCGACGACGAACCCGAGCACCACGCCGGCCCCGAACGCGAACCCGACCGGCGTGCTGATCCACCAGAACCCACGCTCCCGCGCCACCAGCTCGTCCTTCGTCAGCACCGTCACGTCGCCGGCGTCGCCGAACGCGGCGCGGACGCGGTCGCGCACGGCCAGCGGGTCGGCGCCGGCCTCCACCCGGACCGCGGCGTAGTCGATGCCGGCCAGCGGGCTCTGGGGGTGGAACGGCTCCCGGAGGGCGCGGGCGAACGTGCGGTCGCTCAGGATCAACGTACCGTCGGTGGCGAAGTCGAAGCCGAGGTCGAATCCGGCGGCGAGGTCGAGTGTTTGGCCGGCGAGCTCGGTGTGCGTGCCGACGGCGAACGGGCCGAACACCGTCTCGCCGGGCGCGTCCGGGTTCTGGCGGCTCATCCGATCGAACAGCGCGGTGCCGGGGCGTTCGAGCGTCTCCCACGCGCCAGGGTCGAGGCCCGGCAGGTCGAACACGCGCGCCGCCGGGTCGACGCCGACGACGCGGAGCTTGCGCGTCTGGGCGCGGCCGCCGGGGTCGGCGGCGGTGTGGCGGAGGGTGCTGACGTTCTGCTCGACGTAGATGGCGTGGACCGACGCCACGCCGGGCACGCCGGCCGCCTGTTCGAGCCGGCGGCGGCTGAACGTGTCGGGGAACACCAGCGCCGGCCGGCCGGGGTTGAGCAGCACCAGCTCGGCGTCGATGCTGCGGAATAGGCGGGTGTTGCCGTCGAGCATGGCGTTCATGATGCCGAGCTGGACGCCCATCAGCACCACGGCGAAGCCGATGCCGGACGCGAACAGGGCGAAGCGCACCGGGTCGTGGACCAGGTTCTTCCACGCCAGCGGGACGGGCGGCACGCGCTTCATGCGAACAGGTCCGCGGGGTCGGCGGCGTGGACCTTCCGCACCGCCAGCAGGCCCGACCCCAGGCACATGCCGCACGTCAGCCCCAGCACCACGACGGCGCGGGAGGCGGTCATCTCGGTGGGAATGCCGCCGACGGTGCGGGCCACGGCGTACAGCCCGACTGCCGCCAGGAAGCCGGGCACGAACCCGAGCACCGCCAGGAACGCCGCCTGCGCCAGCACCACGCCGCCGAGGAATGGCGGGCGGTAGCCGAGCGCCTTCACCGTGGCGTACTCCGGCAGCATGGCGCGGATGTCGGCGGCCATCATCTGGTACACGAAGATGACGCCGACGGCGACGGCCAGCACCACGGCCACCAGCAGAAACTGGCCGATCGACGTGAGCCGCATCCAGTGGCGGTTCTCGTGGGCCTCGATCTCCGGCCGCGTCATCACCCGCACGTCCGGCGGCAGCGCGGCCCGCAGCTGGACCGCGGCCGCGTCCACGTCGGTGCCCGGTTCGAGGGTGACGAGGCCAAACGCGACGCGGTCGGGGCGGCGGAAGGTGATGGCCGCGAACGTCGGCTCGGCGGCGACGAGCATGGCGTTCCAGCTGAACCCGGTGCCGAGCCCGAACCCGCCCACCACGTCCACGCGGCGGCCGTTGTAGCGGAGCACGGTGCCGGTGTCGGGGTCGCCGTCGGGCGGCACGTCCAGCAGGTCGGCGAGGCGGCCGAACTCGGGCTTGGAGCGGGTGTCGTACAGCACCGCGTCGGGGCCCGTGAGGAGCTTCCCGGCATGCTCGGCAGCGTCCCGCGAGGCGAACACGCGGCCGCGGTCGACGGCGAACACGTCGGCGAGGCGGTCGGGCGGGGCGCCGAGGATGCTGATGCTGCGGACGCCGCCGGCGGGCACGTCGCGGCCGAGGAGGTCGCGGCGGGCGGGCGTCCGCCACGTGCCCATGCCCATGCTCAGCGGGAGGGCGTCGGCGACGCCGGGGGCGGCGCGGGCCTGGGCCAGCCGGGCGCGGGGGAAGTCGCCGGTGCGGCTCACGTCCACGTACTCGGTGGAGACCAGCAGCAGGTCGAACCGGAGGGCGTCGTAGAGCATCGCGGCGGTGCGGCCGACGCCGTCGTACAGGCCGAGCTCCATGAACACCAGCACGACCGCGAACGCCACCCCCGCGGCGGCCACGGCGGTGCGGCCGCGCTTGTGCGCCAGGTTGTTCCACGCCAGCCCGGCGGGGGACATGAGGCTCCCGGTTCTTCCGCCGCTCGCGGCGTTGCAGCGCTGCAACGCCGCGAGCGGCTAGGCCTTCGCCGCCAGCAGCCGCTCCGCCACGGCGTTGTGGAGGGTGTCGCCGTCCCACCGGAAAGCGGCGTGGTGCGGGCAGGCGCTGACGCAGAACGGCTTCCCGCCGACCGACGCGCACAGGTCGCAGTTCGCCGCCTGCCGGGCCACCACCGCCGTGCCGGTCGCGCCGGGTTTCCCCACAGGCACCATGTGGATCGACCCGTACGGGCAGTTCCGCTCGCACAGCCCGCAGCCGATGCAGTGGTTCTCCACCAGCACCTCCAGCCGCGTCCCCTTGCGGTGGATCGCGTCCACCGGGCAGCCGTCCATGCAGTACGGCTTGTGGCACGACCGGCACGACGTGGCGACCAGGAAGTCGCCGAACCGCATCCCGTCGCGCAACAGCCGCGGGTTGCCGCCGTGGGTGTCGGCGCACGCCTTCGTGCATTCGTCGCAGCGGGTGCAGCTCTTGAGGTCGAGCACCAGCATCTTCTGGCCCTGGAACAGTCCCTGGGCCACGTAGGCCGGGGTCAGCTCCGGCGGCATCGTCTTGGGCGGGTTCAGCCGCCGGCGGACGGTCTCGAACAGCGCGTCCCGTACCGGCGGGAACCGGAGGCACATTCGCTTGAACAGGGCGCCGGGGATGCGGATCAGCTCGACCGGGTCGATGGACGCCACGCTCACCTGGCGGCGGCTGGTTTTCGCGTCCTGCGGGAGGATGCCGGCCGCCTTCAGCTCGTCGCCGAGCAGGCCGATCTCGCCGATCCCCTCGCCCTCGCCGAGCCGGCCGATCAGTTGCTTGCGGCCGCCGACCGTCTTGTACAGCTCGACGTTGCCGATGCGGATGAGGTAGAAGTCGCTGGCGTACGTCCCCTCCTCGAGCAGCACCACCTCGCGGTCGGCCGAGATGTACCGGACCGGCTCCTCGTCCGGCCAGGCCGTGAGCAGGAACTTGACCACGTCCCGCTGCACCTCCGGGGCGAGGCCGGGCACGTCCTTGTTCCCCCGGAGCAGGTGCGCCCCGGAGATGCCGCGCTCGATCGCCCGCGGCCGGTACACCTCGCGCACGGCCTGGCGGGTGTCGCGGGAGCGGAGGAACATGTCGAGCATGTTCCGCGTCATCTCGTACACGACCACGTCGCGCGGGGCGTCCGGGTGCGGCTCGGACACGTACTCGTCCGGCCGCTCCGGCGACTTCACCACCATCGTCCGGCCCAGCTCGTCGGGGTTGGCGTACACCTCGATGGTGGCGGTGCGGGCCTTCTGCGTCAGCGGCGCCATCTCGCCCTGGAGCAGCTCCGTGCCGGGGATCGGCTTGGCGTTGATCTGCCGCCCGAGCTCGCGCTTGATGACGGTCTCCGGCTCCTTCCCGAGGAGCCGGCCGATCCAGCCGGGCGGGATGGTCTCGCGGACCGGCTCGTAGACGTTGAACTCGCCGGTGCCGCTGAGGAGGAACGCGGTCGTGTCGTACTCGCCAGCCCACGCGAGAATCTTGCGCTCGCCGGGCCGGATGACCCACCGGCGGACCGAGCCCTCGTTCCACTTCAGGTACGAGAACGGGACCGACGCGAACGGCGCCACCACCCGCCCCTGGTCGGCCGGTTTGCCCGGCGGCACGTAGAAGACGCGGATGTCGCGCACCTCCTG
>DASPHQ010000535.1:0-4179 GCA_035629595.1 Urbifossiella sp.
GGCAGCGACCCCGGGTCGCGCGCCAGAATCTCGGCGCGGATCGCGGTCAGCCCGTCGCGGAACACCTTCCCCACGTACGGGTGCTCGCGGCCGGCGCGGATCACCTCCTCGGCGGTGTGCGTGTGGACGTTGCCGATCGACAGTTGATCCAGGTCGGACGCGAACCCGCAGCACGGCTTCACCTCGCCGCGCGGGTTCACGATGAGTGCCTGCCCCGGCCCCTCGCAATAGTCCTCGGCGAACCAGTTGCCGTCCCACGGGTTCCCCGGCAGCCCCTCGGCGCGCTCCACCGTCGCCAGGTGGTTCCAGCACGCCGTCATCGTCAGGTCGTCGCTCACCACCAGGTAGCGGTCCAGCAGCGGCGACCACTCCACCACCGCGTCGAGCGCCGCGGCCAGCCGGCGGATCGGTTCGAGCCCCTGGTCGGGGTGGCGGCTGGCGTAGCTCAGGCTCAGCACGTTGTCGCGGCCGAACACTTTACGGCCGACGCGGCAGTACGTCGCCAGCTTGGCGATGTCGAGGCCGTGGAACTTGTCCACGCTCAGGCCGAGCTTCCCGGTGAAGCCGGCGTCGCGCAGCTCGACCAGCGTCGCGTCGAGGTGCGGCTCGTCGCGGAACCACACGCCGTTGCTCATCAGCTTGTCGAACCGGAAGCCGAGCTCGGTGGCGCGGCGGGTCACGGCGACGACGAACTCGGGGTACAGGAACGGTTCGCCGCCGGTGAAGCCGAGGACGCCGATGCCGGCGGCGTGGGCCTGCTCCAGGAAGCGGATCGCCACGGGGATGGGGAGGCGGTCGGTCCACTCGATCGGCACGCAGCAGTGCGGGCAGCTGAGGTTGCACTGGTACGTGCCGGCGAACGACAGGTACGTCGGGCGGAACGCCCGGTCGGCGCAGGCGCGGGCGGCGGAACGCGAGGGGTCGGACATCGGGCTATCATACGCCGCTCGCGGCGGTGCAAGAGGCGCCATGCACCGCCGCGAGCGGCGGATCGGTAGCGTTAGTACCCCACCCCGTCGCTCGTCTGCTCTGGTTCCCCCGCCCGATTTCTCCTTGTGGGTAGCCTGGGGAACTGACACAATCTCTTCGGGCGGCCGCCGGCCGCCGGGTGTCTCAGGAACGGGATGCGCCGATGCGCCGCGGTACGCTCCTCCGGTTCGCCTCCGCCGCACTCCTGTGCGCCGCCGTCGGCTGGCTCGCCTCCTCCGGCGAGCGGTTCGTCGCGGCCCAGCCGGCGCTGCCCAAGAAGGGCGTCGCCAAGAAGGACGACCCGAAGGAGAAGGACACCCGCTCGCGCCGGGCGGTCGCGTCGCCGTTCAACTTCAACGTCGTCCGCGACGCCGGCCCGCGGCTGAAGGCCGCCCGCGACTACCTGGGGTTCAAGGAAATCCCCTGGAACACCGTCTGCCCGCTCGTCCAGAACATCCTCGACGGCCCCGACTCGTTCTACGACCCCGACGAGGACGACCCCCGCGGCGCCATCGCCAACAAGAACTGGGGCGGCGTCCAGCACGAGGCCGAGCAGATCCTCGCCAAGTTCCCCCGCGAGGGGCTCGAGTTCTACCAGCAGCTGTACGGCCAGACTGCCGCCGCCATCCTCGCCGACAGCGTCAAGAACGGCTACGACGTCGAGGGGCTCAAGGCCGTCACCAGCCGCTACTTCTACACCAAGGCCGGCGCCGAAGGCTCCGTCCTGCTCGGCTCGGTCCAGCTCGAGCGCGGTGACTACGCCGACGCCGCCCGGCACTTCTCCCGCCTCCTGACGCGCCCCAACGGCGACGACTACCTGACGCCGCGGGTGCTGTTCCGCGCCGCCACGGCGTTCAAGCGGTCGCCGGAGACGGAACACCGCGCGCTCTACGCCGCGACCGCGGAGAAGTTGCAGAAGGCGACCGTCGCCACCGGCCTGACCGTCGGCCGCAAGACGTTCACCGCCGACCAGCTCCGCGCCGAACTCGAGCGGCCGGTCGGCAACGTGGAGCTGTCGGCGGCGGTCGGGCAGTTCGCCACGCACCGCGGCAACGCCCGGCGGAACCCCGCGTCCGACGCCGGCCCGCCGTTCCTGTTCCCGTCGTTCCCGGCCGTCGCCATGCTCGACCCGGCCAAGGTGCCCGGCGACGACTGGATCGGCAAGCAGCTCGACTTCCTGTTCTCCCGCGAGGACACCACCCGGGCCAACAACGTCTTCCCGCTCCCCGGGTTCTTCCCCGTCGCCACCGCCGACGTGCTCCTGATGCGGCAGTACGACGGCGTCCGCGCCGTCGCCCTGCGCGACCAGCAGGCCCACGGCCGGGTGGTCACCGCCGGCCGCGACCTGTGGGTGTCCAAGACGGTGTACGGCCTCACCCAGCTGACCGGCGACGCCCCGCACGACCCGCACTTCCCCGACACGAAGGAGCTGCGGACGAAGGTCGAGCAGTGGTGGACGTCGTACCGGACCCAGCCGGCCGGCGCGTACCTGGCCGAGAACCCGCTCGTCGGGTCGCTGTCGCACGACGGCGAGAACGTGTACTTCATCGACGACATCGCCCTGCCGCCGCCGCCGACCACGCAGAACCCCAACATGGGCATCGGCGGCTTCGACCAGAACGCCGCCAACATGCCGCCGCGGTTGAAGAGTGCCATCGACGCCGGGCAGCTGGTGGCGGTGAACATCAAGACCGGCCAGATGGTGTGGAACCTCGGCCGTGCGGAGCGCGCCGGCCGGAAGGGCGACAGCCTGCTCGCGCCGCTGAGCGAGGAGGAGGCGGACAAGTCCAGCAGCGCCCACCACCTGTGCCTGAACGCCGTGTTCCTCGCGCCGCCGCTGCCGCTCAACGGCCGGCTCTACGTCCCGGTCGAGCAGGCCGGGTTCCTCCGGCTGCTGTGCCTCGACCCGACGAACCTCGTGCCGGTGCCGAATGACACCGTCCAGTCGCCGACGCTGGTGTGGCAGGTGAAGCTCGGCCGGGCCGGGTCCACGCTCGCCAGTTCGCCCGCCCGCCGCACCCAGGGGGCGTTCCTCGCCGCCGGCGACGGCATCCTCGTCTGCCCGACCAACTCCGGCGCCGTCGTCGGTATCGACCTCATGAGCCGCCGCATCCTGTGGGGACACGTGTACAAGGAGAACGCCGCCCCGCCGGCGATGGCGAAGGCGCAGCCCGGCGTGCCGATCATGACCGGCCGGTTCGTCGCGCCCGACCCGTTGCCGCGCGACCGCTGGCGGGCGTCCGCCCCCGTCGTCGTCGGCGGCCGCGTCCTCGTCAGCGGGTTCGACGCCGAGGCCATCGACTGCCTCGACCTCCGCACCGGCACCCTGGCGTGGCGCGCCCCGCGGGAGGCGACCGACCTGTACGTCGGGGCCGTGCTCGACGACGTGCTCATGGTCGTCGGCAAGGACAAGGTGCGCGGGTACAAGGTGAGCGGCGGCGGCAACGGCGAGGTCCGCGGCGAGGCCGACTGGACGGTGTCGTTCGGCACCGCCGCCCCGACCGGCCACGGCGCCGCCGGCAAGGCCGCGTATTTCATCCCGGTCCGCCACGAGGGCGCCGCCAAGGGCGGCGCCGACGCCCTCCCCAGCCCGATCCTCGAAATCTGGGCCGTCGCCCCCGACGGCAAGGTCACCTCCAAGACACAGGCCCGGTCGCCGTCCGACACCGCCGTCCGCTTCGGCATCGGCAACCTCGTCTTCCAGGACGGCCTGGTCATCGCCCAGTCCGCCGCCGAGGTGTCGGTCTTCCCGCAGCTGGAGACGAAGCGCGCGGAGATGGACCAGAAGCTGAAGGCGAACCCGAACGACCCCGAGGGGCTGCTCGCCAGGGGCGACCTGCTCCAAGACGAAGGCAAGCTGCGCGAGGCGGTCGCCGACTACAAGGCGGCCGAGAAGAACGCCCCGGCCGACCCGGCAGTCGGCGAGCCGGTCCGCCGCCGCACCCGCGAGCGGCTGTACCGGGCGTACACCGAGCTGCTGCGGCAGAACTTCGCGGCGTCCGAGGGCTTCCTCGACGAGTACGCCGCCCTGTGCGAGAGCTTCCTCGAACCCAACGAGACGGTCGAGAACACCGAGGAGCACGCAGCGAAGGTTCTCGAACGCCGCCGGCTGTACCTGTCGCTCCTGGCGAAGGGGCGCGAGGGGCAGGGGCGGCTCGACGAGGCGTTCGGCCACTACATGGACCTGGCCCGGCTCGGGGCCGAGGTCCT
>DASPHQ010000536.1:0-2570 GCA_035629595.1 Urbifossiella sp.
CGTAGTAGAGGAGCCAGCCGCCGGCGAGGAGCACGAAGTACGGCAGCGGG
This sequence comes from Urbifossiella sp., assembly GCA_035629595.1. GTDB lineage: Bacteria > Planctomycetota > Planctomycetia > Gemmatales > Gemmataceae > Urbifossiella. Next base: position 51 of record DASPHQ010000536.1, read on the forward strand.
ATGACCAGCTCCGCGAACGGGGCGAGGACTTCCCAGCCGTCGCGGGTGACGGTGAGGGTGTTCTGCACCGCCCAGCCCCAGCCGAGGCCGCCGACCGCGTAGCCGACGGCGAACAGGTTGGCGAGGCCGAGCACGCGCCGCAGTCGGCCGTAGGTCCGACCAATGGCGGTGCGCCGTTCGGGGGTGCGACGGAGGGCGCGAACGGCCCAGGTGCGCAGCGCCACGGCCGCGAGGAACGACGCGCCGACGACGGCGGCAGTGAGGGATGCGGCGCCGGCGGCGTCGAGCCCGAGCGGCGGTTCCGGCCACGGCACCGGCAGGCAGGCGGCGGTGACGAACAGCACCAGCAGGATGGGCATACCGGTAGTCTACGCCGCGGCCCGATCAGCTGGCCGCCGCGGCGGCGATCCGGGCCTTCCAGTAGGGCGTGTCGGCCCGCACCTCGGCCAGGAACCGGAGCGCCATCCCGGACAGCGGGTTCCGCCCCTGCTCCCACGCCTGGACGGTCTGCGGGGTGACGCCGAGGAAGGCGGCGAACGTGGTCTGCGTCAGCCCCAGCTCGGCGCGGATCGCGGCCACGGCCGCCGGCGTCAGCGGCGGCGCGGCGAACGGTAGCTGGACCCGTGTGATGGTGTAGGACGCGCCGGGCGGCGCCTTCCCGGCGAGGACCGCGTCCGCGACCTCGGGGCTCGCCATCTCCTTCATCGCGGCGAGGAGGCGCCGGCCGAACGCCGTACTCTTGGGTGCTGCCTTCTTCTTGGTGGTCTTCGGTGGCACGACTTCCGCTCCGATCGGGTGTTTCGTTCAGTATCCCGGCTTCCGCTCCCATTCTCCGCCCGCGGCGTTCGCGGCGTCCTGTCGGGCCTTCGCGGCCGCGAGTTGGTCGCGGATTACGTCCAGCACGACGGCGGCCTCGTTCTTCTCTTCCTTCGACAAGTTGGCCCGCTGGTTCTTCTCGAACACGGCGAACAAGTAGATGACACCGTACTCCGGGAAGTTGGCGTAACAGACCCGGACCCCGCCCGACTTCCCCTTCCCCGGTTTCGCGTAGCGGACCTTTCGCAGCCCGCCGGTGCCGGCCATCACGTCGCCGGCTTCCGCGTCGGTCCCGAGCTCGACCTGAAGCCGCGCGAGGTCGGCGTCCGTCAGGCCGGCGTCCTCCCACGACTCGCCGAACGACTTCGGCGCGGCGAATCCGGGGGCGTCGAACCGGGACGGGCCGTCGGTAGGGGTCATGCGCACGACCTCGGCGGTCCGACTCAATACTACTACCCAGTAGTACAAAAGGCGAGCCGGGTTCGTGGCCCCGGCGGCGTCGAGCCCGAGCGGCGGGTCCGGCCCGTAGTCTACGCCGCGGCCGGCGCGTAGAACGCCCACCCCACGCCCTTCCCCGGAGCCCTCTCATGCCCGGCGGTCGCGCCCTCCTCGTCGCCCTCCCCCTCGCCGCGGTCGTCGCCGTGTGGCTGCGCCCCGAAGCCGCGGCGCAGCCCGGCGCCTTCACCCTCGAGCGCGGCGACCACGTCTGCCTCGTCGGCGGCACCGTCGCCGAGCGGATGCAGCACGACGGCTGGCTCGAATCGTTCCTCCACGCCCGCTTCCCCGAGCACGACCTGACGTTCCGCAACCTCGGCTTCAGCGGCGACGAGGTCGGCGGCTACACGGCTCAACCCGACTTCAACAAGCGGCTCCGGTCGCAGGACTTCGGCACCGCCGACCAGTGGCTCGCCGGCGCGGCGCCGGTGCCGCAGCCGGACAAGGTCGGCGACCCGGCCGCGGTGAAGCTCAACCGGTTCGAGAACGTCGGCACCAACGCCGACGTCATCTTCGCCTTCTTCGGCGCCAACGAGAGCTGGGCCGGCGAGGCGGGGCTGACGAAGTTCAAGCAGCAGCTCGGCGACTTCGTCGAGCACGTCCGCGCCCAGCGCTACAACGGCAAGACGGCGCCGCGGGTGGTGCTGTTCACGCCGACCGCAGTCGAGGACCACAAGAGCCCGAACCTGCCGCGCGGCGACGAGCGAAACAAGCAGCTCGCCCTCTACGCCGCCGCGGTGAAGGAGGTCGCCGCGAACGCCCGCGTCCCGGTCGTCGACCTGTTCACCCACACGCAGGCTCGGTTCCTGCTCGCCAACGACAAGACGCCGCTCACCATCAATGGCGTCCACTTCACCGAGGACGGGAACCGCCTCCTCGCCCGCCTCATCGACGAATACCTCTTCCCCATCGACGGCAAGTACCTCCCGCCGACGGACGCCGTGCTGAACCGCATCCGCCCCGCGGTGGTGGAGCGGAACGCGCTGTTCTTCCAGCGCTACCGCGCCACCGACGGCTACAGCGTGTTCGGCGGCCGGGCGTGGCTACGGTTCGTCAACGGGCAGAGCAACTACGAGGTCGCCCAGCGCGAGCTCGAAGTCATCGACCAGATGGTGAAGAACCGCGACAAGGTGGTGTGGGCTGCCGCCCGCGGGCAGGTCGTGAAGGCCGACGACACGAACCTCCCGCCGCTGATCCCGGTCGTCACCA
>DASPHQ010000537.1:0-6386 GCA_035629595.1 Urbifossiella sp.
GGGGTCGAGCCGCCTGCGGCTTCGCGCGGCACCTCGGGGCTTGAGCCCGGAGGGCGACGGCGTGTAGCCCGGGGTGGAACCCCGGGCGGGCGACGGCGTGGTCCGTGGGAGCAACGCGCCTCGCACACCGCATACGCCGCCCGGGGTTCCACCCCGGGCTACACGCCGTCGTGCTCCCGCACTCCAAGCCCCGAGCCGGCCGGTTGGAAACCGGCCCCACGCCGGGCGGCTACTTCGTCGGCACCATTTCGTCGGCGTGGTAGCTCGACCGCACGAACGGCCCCGCCACCACCTGACTGAAGCCCAGGAGCCGCGCCCGGGCGGCGATGTCGTCGAACTCCGCGGGCGGCACGTACCGCGCCACCGGGATGCTGTGCTTGTACGTCGGCGCCAGGTACTGGCCGAGCGTCACCACGTCGCAGCGGACCGCCCGCAGGTCGGCCAGCACGTCGAACAGCTCGTCGATCGTCTCGCCGACGCCGAGCATCAGACCCGCCTTCGTCACCATCGCGGGGGCGGTCCGCTTCACACGTTCGAGCAGGTCGAGGCTGCGGCGGTACTCGGCCCGGCCGCGGGCGGCGCGGTACAGGCGCGGCACCGTCTCGATGTTGTGGTTGAACACCTCGGGGCCGCTCGCCACCACGGCGTCGATCGCGGCCGGGTCGCCGTTGAAGTCGGGCGTCAGCACCTCGACCGCCGCCGCCGGCGTCCGCCGCTTCACCGCCCGCACGCACGCCGCGAAGTGCGCCGCGCCGCCGTCCGGCAGGTCGTCGCGCGTCACCGACGTAATCACGACGTGCTTCAAACCCAGCCGCTCGGCCGCCTCCGCCAGCCGCTCGGGCTCGTCGTGTTCGACCGCGAGCGGCTCACCCTTCGGGACGGAGCAGAAGCCGCACGGGCGGGTGCAGACGTTGCCGAGAACCATGAACGTGGCGGTGCGGCGGCTCCAGCACTCCGGCCGGTTCGGGCACTTGGCGTTCTCGCAGACCGTTTCGAGCTTCAGGTCGGCGAGCAGCTGTTGCGTGAACGCGTTGCCGTTCCCCTTCGGCAGGGGGCGCTTCAGCCACGCGGGGAGCCGGCCCGTCGAGCTCGGCGGCGGCTTATCGAGTACCGGTAGCGCGCGCATGGGTGGTGTGTCGGGGCGCGAGCCCCGGGTGGGTGTGGAACAGGGACACGCGGGCGAACCCGAACCGGGCCGCGACCGCCTCCACCAGCTGCGTGCGGACGCCGGCGATGCGCACCCGCGACGGCGCCTCGCGCTGCACCGAGGTCATCGGCTGCGGGTCGCCGTCGCAGTGGACGGCGCGGAACGGCTCCAGGTCGGGATCGACGTTCAGCACCAGCCCGAACGCGCTGACGCCGCCGTGGACCGAGACGCCGACGTGGGCGATGCGCCGGCCGTTCACCCGCACCCCGGGAACGTCGGGGTCAGCTTCGGCCTTCAGCGCGTAGCCGGCGAGCACGTCCACGACGAGCGCTTGCAGCGCGGCGACGTAGGCGGCGGGCGTGAGGTTCAGGTCCGCGAGCGGGAGGACGGGGTAGCAGGCGACCTGCCCCGGAAGGTGGAGGAGGACGCCGCCGCCGCGGGCGACCCAGCGGACGGGCCAGCCGCGGGCGGTGAGTTCTTCCGGCTCGGGGCGGACGTGCGCCCGGCTCCCCTCGCGGCCGACGGTGATGCCGGGCGGGTGGTCGCAGACGAGGACGGCGCCGGCGCCGGGTTCACCGGTCACGTCGTAGGCGACGCGGCGCTGGAGGGGGAGAAGGGCGTCGAAGTCCAGCCGGCCGAGGAGGTAGGCGTGGAGGGGGCGGTCCGTCAACGGCGGTCCATCCGGGGTGTGGAATCCGTGCCCGACGGGCGTATTTTAGCACCCCGCCCGCCGGAACACAGGCCACCCGTGGGGCCGGTTTCCAACCGGCCTTGCTGAACCGGCCGGTTGGAAACCGGCCCCACGACCCGGTCACCCGGCGCGAGACCCCACTTGCTCACCCGCCCCGCCGTCCTCGCCCTCGTCGTCACGCTGGCGAACGCCGCCAAGCCCGTCGTCGTGGACGACACCGCGTACCTCGCGTTCGCCGCGCACGTCGCCGCGCACCCGGCCGACCCCTACGGGTTCGACCTGTTCTGGTACGACGCTCCCGAACCGGCCATGGGCATCCTCTGCCCGCCCGTCCTGCCGTACTGGCTCGCCGCCGGCGTGAAGCTGGTCGGCGTCGAACCCGTGCTCCTCAAGCTGTGGCTGTTCCCCGTCGCGTGGCTGCTGGCATGGGCCGTCCGCGACCTGCTGCGCCGCTTCGCCCCCGACGCGGAAGCAGCCGCGCTGCCGCTCATCGTGCTGTCGCCGGCCGTGCTGCCGATGGTGAACCTGATGCTCGACGTCCCCGCGGCGGCGCTCGGGCTCGCGGCGCTGGCCGTGTTCGCCCGCGCCGCCGACCGCGGCTCCTGGCGCCTCGCCGCCGGCGCCGGCCTCCTCGCGGCGTGCGCGATGCAGACGAAGTACACCGCCCTCGTCGCCCCCGCGCTGCTCGGCTGGTACGGCCTCACCCACCGTCGCGTCGGCCTCGCGATCGTCGCCGTTGCCGCGGCCGTCGGCGGGTTCGCGGCGTGGGAAGGGGTGATGCACCTGAAGTACGGCGAGTCGCACTTCCTGTATCACGTCCGCGACCAGGCGCCGTCCGCGGACGGGTGGCTCGCCGACAAGTTCGACCTGCTGGCGCCGCTGGCCGGGCACCTCGGCGTGCTCGGCGTCGGCTTCGCGGTGTACGCCCAGCGGTCGCTCGGGCTGCCGCGGTGGGTCGTCGCCGGCGGCGCGGCCGCGTGGCTGGTTGGCGCCGCGCTCGTGGCCGTCACCCCCGGAGCCGACGCCGTCCTGGTCGCGGGGAAGGAGCACCCGCGGCTGACGCTGCCGACGCTCGTCTGGCGCACGACCGGCGCCGCGGTGCTCCTCACGGCGCTGGCCGCGGCCCTGCGGCTGCTCGGACGGCGGGAGGACCGGGACGGCGCGAGCTGGTTCGTCGTCGGCTGGGTGCTGCTCGAACTGGCGGGCTACTTCGCCATGACGCCATTCCCGGCGGCGCGGCGTGTCATCGGGGTGTCACTGGCGGTCGGCGTGCTCGCGGCGCGGGTGGTGAGCCGCACGCCCGAGCGCCGGCCGGCGCGGTGGGTTGTGCCGTTCGGCGTCGGCGTCGGGGTGCTGCTCGCGGCGCTGGACGGGTACGACGCGCTGGCGGAGAAGGCGCTCGCGGAGCGTGCCGCGGCGGTGATCCCCGCGGGGAGCCGGGCGTGGTACGTGGGGCACTGGGGGTTCCAGTTCTACTGCGAACGGGCGGGGATGACGCCGGCCGTGGTCGGCGCGTCGGAGCTGGCCGCGGGCGACTACCTGGTGCTGCCGCGGTTCCCCCCCGGGGACGACTTCTTCCGCCCGTTCCCCGGGTGGAAGTGGTATCCGCCGGAGCCGCCGGCCGACGCGGAGGAAGTGGCGGAGTTCGTGTGGGACGACCGGCTGAAGGCGCAGACGGTGCCGAACCTGTACGGCGGCGTCGAGCCGGTGACCGGCCGCGACCACCCGCGGCTGCGGGTCGTGGTGTACCGGCTGACGCAGCCGTCGGTGGCGGGGGAGTAGCGGAAACGAGGCGAGCCGACCGCCGTGAGGCGGCGGGTGGCGGCACCAGTGGGCTTCGACGGGTGTCGTGGTTTGGTCCCCTCTCCCCCGCCGCGGCCGAAACGGGGGAGAGGGGACCAATCCACCCGCCGCGACTGCCCCACCAAATGTGTCGGGCCGCCAGCCCCCTCAGAGGGGGGATCCCCAAGGCCGCCCCGGGTCGACCCCGCGCCGCCGGGCGGGTTCCGATCGACCACAACGAATCAGCACCATCCCGTAGAACCGCCCGTTGGCACGCGACCTGCTCATGCGATGGCCCGGCCGTGTGCCGGACCCGTACACCGGAAGAGGAACTCGCATGCTGTCGCTTCTGAGCTGGATCGTCGCCGGTCTGTTCGTCGGCTTCATCGCCCGCGCCCTGGTCCCCGGGCGGCAGAAGATCGGCATCCCCCTCACGATCGGGCTGGGGATCGCCGGGGCCGTGGTCGGCGGGCTCATCTCCATGGCCTTCTGGCCGCACTGGGCGAACGAGCCGGACGTGAACCGGATGTGGCCGGGGTGGCTGATGTCGATCGTCGGGGCGGTCATCGTCCTGGCCGGCTACCTCGCCGCCACCAGCCAGCGCGACATCGTCCGCAGCTGACCGGCCGACCGGGCGACTACCTTGACACCGCCACCCCGGGGCCGGGCGCCCCGGGGTGGGTTCGTTTTCCCCGGGCGATGAGTGCCATGCTGCCGACAACGGATCACGTCATCGACGGCGTCCGGTGTGCCGTCTACGACAGCGCCCCCGGGGGCGGCGAGGCGGTGGTGTTCGTCCACGGCAACCCCGGCCCGATGGACGACTGGGAAGACCTCATCCCCGCCGTCGCCCCGCTCGCCCGGGTCGTGGCGATGGACCTGCCCGGGTACGGGCGGGCCGACCACCCCCGCACGTTCGACTACACCATCGACGGCTACGCCCGCTACCTGGGGAAGCTGCTCGACCGCCTGGCCGTGGGCCGCGCCCACCTCGTCCTGCACGACTTCGGGGGGCTGCGGTGGGCGGCCTCGCACCCGGACCGCGCCGGCAGCGTCGTGCTCGTCAACACCGGCGTGCTCGAAGGGTACAAGTGGCACGGGTTCGCGCGGGTCTGGCAGACGCCGGTCCTGGGCGAGCTGGCCCAGCTCGCCGCCACGAAGTGGGGCATGAAGCGGGCGCTCAACGCGATGAGCCCGAAGCCGCTGCCGGACGCCTTCTACGACCGCGTGTGGCGGTACTCGGACTGGGGGCACCGGCGCGCCGTGCTGAAGCTGTACCGGGCGTCGCGGACCGTCGGCCGGCGGGCGCCGGCGCTACCCGGGAGCGCGGCGGCGCTGCCGGTGTGCGTGATCTGGGGCGCGGGCGACCCGTTCGTCCCGGTCGAGTTCGCGGAGAGGCAGAAGCGGTACTTCCCGGCGGCCGAGGTCCACGTCCTGCCGGGGCTCGGGCACTGGCCGTTCATCGACTCCGTCGAGGCCGTGCGGACGCCGCTCGTGGAGTTCCTGGCGCGGCAGGTTGCGGCGTAGGTCGGGGCGCGGACGACGGTCTACTCACGCGGCACCGGCGTCACGCGCACCCCGTCGGGGCCGTCGGCCCGGCGCACGGCGCGCTCGACCTGCGCCGCCACCGCGCGGCCGGTCGTCGGGAAGCGGGCCGCGCTCGTGACGCGGTACACGCCCTTCGCGTTCGGGTCCGGCCGCACCTCGACCGTGACCTCGCCCCCCGGAATCGGCGTCGCCGTCTCGCCCGTGTACCCGTCGGCGGCCAGCAGCCGGTCCACGGCCAGCTCGTACCCGGCGCGGGCCAGCCACTCGGCCTGCACCCGGTCGCGGTGGGAGGCGGCGTGGCGCCGCGCCGCGTACATCCGCGCCGCCGCCGCGGCCGTCAGCCCGGAGACCACCGCCACCACCACCAGCGCCCACACCGCGGCCACGCCGCGCCGGCCGACCGCGCGCGTCATCGCACGTCCCCCCCGAGCGCCGCCGACACGTCCGACACCTGCTCCGTGCCGTTCGGCCTCGTCTCGACCAGCCGCAGCGTGACCAGCCCGTCCGCCGGCCGCGGGAACTCGGCCCGCGCCCGCGGCGAACCCAGCGGCAATATCCGGCGCGACTCCTCGCCGCCGGTCCGTTCGGTGCGGAGGAGTTTGCCGTCGGCCCACTCGTAGGTCACGACCGTGCCGCCCGCCAGCCGCAGGAGTAGCCGCTGCGGGCCGGCGGCCGCGTCCCCGAGCTTGTCGGGCGCGGCCTCGGCGCGGGCGGCGTCGGCGCGGAAGGCGCGGCCGAGCTCGCCGCGGAGCGTGGCGCGCGAGTCGGCCGACTCGCCGAGCGCCCCGGCCCGCATCGCGACGACGAGCAGCTGCGCGCCGATCGCCAGCGCGATCCCCATCCCCCACATCACCACCACCATCTCGGTGAGCGTGAACCCGGCGCGGCGGCCGGTCGGTCGCGGCGTCACGGCTTCCCCCCCGTCGTCCGGGCCGCGACCAGCGTCGTCAGCGACACCGCCGGCCACGGCTCCATCCCGGCGCGGTCCCAGCTCACCTCGGCCGTCACCCGGCGGACGCGCGGCCGGCCGGGTTCGGGTTCCACCTTCACCGTCAGCTTGCCGCCGGGCCAGCGGGCCAGCGCCGGCGGCGTCGGCCGGGCGGCGGCCCACTCCGGCGTCAGCCCGTCCCACGGCCGGGCGCGGGCTTCTTCCAGCGCGTTCACCGCCGCCTCCACCGCCTCCACCTGGGCGTCGAGCCGCGACCGGTCGGCCAGCAG
>DASPHQ010000538.1:0-4583 GCA_035629595.1 Urbifossiella sp.
GGGCTGCCGGACCGGTCGGTGCGGCGACCTCTGGTGTGGGCTCGTCATCGGGCTCCGCGCCCGGCTCGTCCGGAACGCGCTCGGCGCCGACCTCGAAGGGGTCGTCGTCGCCCCGGACGGCACGTTCTGGATGGTGGACGAGTACCGCCCCGCGATCTACCACTTCGACGCCACCGGGCGGCTGCTGGAGCGGTACGTGCCGCAGGGGACCGCGGCCGCTGTCGGGCAGCCGGCCGGGACGTTCGGGATCGAGGCGCTGCCGGCCGTGCTCGGGCAGTTCCGCCGCGCCAACCGCGGGTTCGAGGCGGTCGCGTTCGACCCGGCGGTGAACAAGCTCTACGCCTTCGTGCAGACCACGCTCGACAACCCGGACACCAGCAACGCCGGCGTCCGGAACAACGGCAACGTCCGCGTCGTCGAGTTCGACCTGGGCTCCCGGCTGGTGACGGCCGAGTACGTGTACGTGATGCGCGACACGACCGCCGCCGGCACCGCGAAGACGGACAAGCTCGGCGACGCGGTGGCGCTCGGCGGCGGCAAGTTCCTGGTGCTCGAGCGCGACGACCGCACAGGCGCCGACTCGAACAAGCTCGTCTACCAGATCGACCTGGCGGGCGCGACGAACATCACCGCCCTGCCGAACCCGCTGGCCGCCCCGGCCGCGGTCGCCGGGCAGACGATCGAACAGCTCAACGCGACGGAGCTGGCCGCCGCCGGAATCGTGCCCGTGAAGAAGACGCTGGCGGTGAACGCCGCGGCCGTCGGGTACACCGGGGTGAGCAAGCCCGAAGGGCTCGCCCGCATCGACGCGACCACGTTCGCGCTCCTCAACGACAACGACTTCGGCGTGCTCGCGCAGGCGATCGCCGGCGACGGGACGATCCCGCTCAACCCGACCCCGGAGCCGATCCGCCTCGGGCTGCTGTCGCTCGCGACGAGCAACGGTCTCGACGCCAGCGACCGCGAGGTCAGCAGCACCGTCAGCCGCATCAACATCCAGAAGTGGCCGGTGCTCGGGCTGTACCTGCCCGACGCCATCGCCACGTACTCGGTCGGCGGGAAGACGTACTACGTCACCGCGAACGAGGGCGACGCCCGCGACTACACCGGCTTCCAGGAAGAAGCCCGGGTCAGCGCCCTCGACCTCGACGACGCCCTCTTCCCGAACTAGGCGACGCTGAAGCAGGCCGCCAACCTCGGCCGGCTGAACGTCACGAACACGCTCGGCAACAACGGCGACGCCGACTACGAGCAGCTGTTCACGTTCGGCGCCCGGTCGTTCACCGTGTGGGACGCGGTTACCGGCGCCCGCGTGTCGGACAGCGGCGACGCGCTGGAGCAGCTCACCGCGCTGCTCGGCCCGGCCCGGTTCAACTCCGACAACGGCGGGGTCGGCGCGGCGTTCAACTTCGACACCCGCAGCGACAACAAGGGGCCGGAGCCCGAGTCCGTCGCGGTCGGCGTCATCGACGGCCGCACCTACGCGTTCGTTGGCCTGGAGCGGTTCGGCGGCGTCGCCGTGTTCGACGTGTCCGACTCGGTCGCCCCGAAGTTCACCGACTTCCTCGACACCCCCGGCGACGTGGCGCCCGAGGGGCTGATCTTCATCCCCGCGGCCGACAGCCCGACCGGCCGCGCCGCGGTAGTGGTCGCGAACGAGGTGAGCGGGACGGTCACGATGTACGACGCCGCCTTCGGCGCGTACACGCTGCAACTCCTCCACGCCTCGGACCTCGAACCGGGGATCGCCGCCGGCGACGACGCCCCGCGGTTCGCCGCCGTCGTGGACTACCTCGAGCGCGACCTGTTCGCCGCCAACGACCCGCGGAAGCAGGCGTTCGCCGGCAGCGTGCTCCTGTCGTCGGGCGACAACTTCATCGCCGGCCCGTTCTACGCGGCGGGCGGCGACCCGAGCCTGAACACGGTGCTGAACTCGAACCCGACTGGCGTCAACGGCGACGTGGCGAGCCCCGGCCGGGCCGGCATCGAGATCATGAACCGGATCGGGTTCGACGCCTCGGCGCTCGGCAACCACGAGTTCGACCAGGGGCAGCGCGAGCTGCGGAACGTCATCCAGCCGCAGGCCGGACAGACGAGCGGGGCAAACGCCCCGGCGCCCGCCCGCCAGTGGCGCGGGGCCACGTTCCCGTACCTGTCGGCGAACCTGAGCTTCACCGGCACCGACCTGAGCGGGTCGATCGCCCCCGGCGGCGTGAGCACCACCGGCCTCGCCGCCGGCCGCATCGCCCCGAGCGCCATCATCGACGCCGACGGCGACGGCCCCGGCACCGAGTTCGTCGGCGTCATCGGCATCACCACACCGCTGCTCGCGGCGATCTCGTCGCCGGGGAACGTCGGCGTCAGCCCGACGGGCGTGACCGGGAACCTGACGCCGGCGCAGCTCCAGCAGCTCGCCGGCATCGTGCAGGCGCAGGTGACGATCTTGGAAGGGCTCGGCATCGACAAGATCATCCTTCTGTCGCACCTCCAGCAGTTCTCGGAGGAGCAGGCGCTCGCCGGGTTGCTCCGCGGCGTGGACGTCATCATTGCCGGCGGGTCCGACACCCGGCTCGCCGACAACACCGACATCCTCCGCGCCGGCGACGCGGCGGAAGGCCAGTACCCCGTCGCGGCGACCGGCGCCGACGGCAACCCGCTGCTGCTCGTCAGCACCGACGGCAACTTCTCCTACGTCGGCCGGCTCGTCCTGACGTTCGACGCGAACGGCGTGATCCAGACGAACGCGCTGAGCGCGAACGTCAACGGCGCGTACTCCGCCGACCAGGCGGGCGTCGAGCGGCTGTACGGCGCCGGCGCGGTCGCCGAGGTGGTGAGCCCGAAGGCGGCGGCGGTTAAGCAGGTGACGGACGCGGTGGACGCCGTCATCACGCTCAAGGACAGCACGCTGTTCGGCCGGTCCGACGTGTACCTGAACGGCCTCCGCGCCGAGGTGCGGACCGAGGAGACGAACCTCGGCAACCTCAGCGCCGACGCCAACCTCCTCGCCGCGCAGCAGTTCGACACGAGCGCCGTGCCGACGACCGTGTCGATCAAGAACGGCGGCGGCATCCGCGACTCGGTCGGTTCCGTGGACAGCACGACCGGCGCCCGCGGCCCGACCGCGGCCAACCCGGACGCGGGGAAGCTCGCCGGCCAGGTGTCGGACCTCGACATCGAGAACGCCCTGCGGTTCAACAACACGCTGTCGGTGGTGACGGTCACCGCGGCGCAGGTGAAGCTCCTCCTGGAGCACGCCGTCGCGGCGACCGCGGCCGGCGCCACGCCGGGGCAGTTCGCGCAGGTCGGCGGCATCCGCTACAGCTTTGACACAGCCGGCGCGCCGCTCGTGGCGACCGGCAACGCCGGCATCGGCATCGCCACCTTCGCCGGCGGCACCCGCGTGCGGAACGCCGCGATTGTGGACGACGCCGGGAACGTGATCGACGTGCTGGTGCAGAACGGCGTGGTCGTCGGCGATCCGGCGAGGCTGGTCCGCGTGGTCACGCTGAGCTTCCTAGTGGACGACGGCGACGGGAACGGCCTCGGCGGCGACAACTACCCGTTCCCGACGTTCGGCGCGCAGCTCGGCGCCGGCGTGTTCGAGCGGGTGAACTTGACCGAGGGCGCGGCGCCGCTCGGCGAGCAGCGCGCCGCCGAGCTGTACTTCCAGCAGGAGTTCCCGGCCGGCGGCCCGGCCTACGCCGAGGCGGACACCCCGGCCGCCCGCGACACCCGCATCCAGAACCTCGCCGCCCGCGCCGACACGGTGCTGCTCGGGCTCGCGGTGCCGGCCCCGGTCACGACGGCCGAGGACACGCCGGCGACGGCCCTGGGCGTCGCCCCGACGACCGAGAGCGGCGCGGGCGTGACGCACGTGCTGGTGACGAACGTGGTCGGCGGGGTGCTCGGCCTCGACGGCGACATCCTCGTCACGCCGGGGACGTTCCTCACGGTCGAGCAGGCGGCCGCGCTGCGGTTCATCCCGGCGGCGGACTTCACCGGCGCGGCGTCCTTCCAGGTGCAGGCCGCGACCGGCGCCAACCCGCTCGCGCTCGTCGGCGCCGTGCAGACGGTGGCGATCACGGTGACGCCGGTGAACGACGCGCCGGTCGCGGTGGCCGACGCCTACCCGGTCACGCCGGGTTCGCGGCTGACGGTCGGCACGCCCGGCGTGTTCGCCAACGACACCGACGTCGAGGGCACCACGCTGACGGCAGAACTCGTCGCCGCGATGCCGGCCACCGAGGGGCGGGTGGCGCTCGGCGCGAACGGGTCGCTCGTGTTCACGCCCGCGGCCGGGTTCGCCGGCACCACGTCGTTCATCTACCGCGTGTCGGACGGCGTCGCGTTCTCGGCGCCGGCCACCGTGACGCTCACGGTCGCGGCGCCGGCCGACCCGGTGCCTTCGCTCATCGACCCGAACACCGGCGCGCCGGCGGCCGGGTTCACGCCGTTCCCCGGCGCGAACGTCCCGGTCGATCTCGCGGTCGGCGACGTGACCGGCGACGGCACCGCGGACCTGATCGCAGGCGCCGGCGTCGGCGGCGGGCCGGTCATCAAAGTGTTCGACGGGGCGACGGACC